>JAAYKA010000108.1 GCA_012522635.1 Candidatus Cloacimonadota bacterium | reverse complement strand
GAGTTGAAGCAATAGAAATCCGCGCCGTTATCTGCCACGTTGATAAAGGCTTCCACATCACGATAGAGCTCATAAACGCGGAAAGGATTGGCAAAAGGCTCGAAGACCAGCTTGTTCAGCTCTTCTTCGGTGACATTTTCAGCACGGTTGCGCTGGGTCATGAGCGCGGCGCCCATGGCGATGGCAAGATGCTTGTCCGCAAGTTTGAGCACGGGCGGAAGAACAGAGTCCTTCATCAGCCAAACCAAAGCTTTGGGGAAAGCGCAGCGGTTCACATAATTTCCCAACAGGGAACGGTCCAGCAGGGCGCGTCCGTTCTGGTTGCGGGCGTCCTGGCCAACCGGAACCCTTTTGCCATCGAGGTCTATCACCGCGTGGTTCATCACTGCCAAGGCGTATTTCCAGTCTGGATGATCGGGTGGACGGCTGTCTGTTTTATCGAACAGGGTGGGTTCCCAAACACGGCAGAGCTTGTTTTCCAGGTCAATCTGGAAGGCGTCGTCATGAAGCACCACTTTGGAAACGCCCTTGGGCATGGTGCCAGCGTTGTCGTGGCTGTTTGTGTGGGAAGATTTGCCGGTTCCGGAAAGTCCGTAGAAGGCGATGGAGCGCTTGCCAAGTTCGTGGTATTTGGGATCTTCGCAGGTGCTGAAATCCAGTTCCTTGATGCCACCATGACAGGCTGCCATGCCGATACGGATACCGGAGGTCCAAGCCATGGTGAGCGTGCCTTTTTTGCGTTCGCCAAAATAGCGCATGCCGAGGTTCACAATCACGTTGTGTTTTTCGTCCACCAAGGCAAGCTGGGGCGCGCCAACGTTGTTGTAGAAGGGATCGTCTTCCTTGTTCCATTCGTTGAAGGCGATGAGAATGATGTCCTGGATGGGCAGCTTGGGGCTATTTTCATATTGTTCGCGAAGCTGCTCATAGGGCGCGAAGTTCAAAAGCCAGTTATAGACGTTGTTCACGTCGCTTTCGGTGGTGATGAAAGTGGCTTTGATCATCAGATCTTTATCCATGCCCAAAATCGCTTCAGCCTTCACCAGAGGATAATGTTGCATTTGCCAGATGGCTTCACGCAGGTCACCTTCCACCTTGTTCTTTTTACTGGCATCCAGGCGGTTGTAAAAACGTCGCGCTTTGGCTGTGCGGCCAATAATGTTGCCGTGACAATCGTCCAAAACCTTGGCGTCGGCGGGAAGATTGTGCAATTTCACAAATTCCGGATAGACAGGGAGGTCAGTAATGTTCACGCCGGGTTGTTTTTTTGCCATTTCATAGGCTTCCCGGATGTCGATTTTGCGAACATTGTGGGTGTTCATCAAAGTCTCCGCAATCGCGCGGATGGGAGACATTTCACTAAAACTGCCGTAATACTCGGCACTGCTTTTGCTGGCCATGGTTCCTCCATTTTGGCATTTATTTTTTGTTTCTATTTAATAATTCTGATGCTGGAGCTTAGATTATTCCCATCTCTTTTCCGATAACGCGGAATTTTTCCAAGGCAAAATCAAGCTGCGCGTTGGTGTGGGTCGCCATAAATGAACAGCGGATGAGACATGAATTCGGCGGCACGGCGGGTGGAATGACAGGATTGATGAACACGCCTTCATCGCCCAGACGTTTCCACATATTGAAGGCGACCATCATTTCGCCCACATGCAGCGGAATCACGGGTGTGCAGGAATCTCCGGTGTTGTAACCCATATTTTTGAATTCGCGCAACATGTAATGCGTGATTTCCCAAAGCCTTGCAAGCCTTTCGGGTTCTTCTTCCATAATCTTGAGAGCTGCCAAAACGCTGGCAGTGGAAGCTGGAGGCATGGAAGCTGAAAAGATGAGGGCACGGGATTTATGCTTGAGATAGTGGATGATATCCTCATCGGCGGCAATGAAACCGCCCACGGAGGCCAAAGATTTGCTGAAGGTGCCCATGATGAGCCCCGTCTGCTTTATGAGCCCAAAATGCTCCACAGAGCCAGCGCCCTTTTTACCCATCACGCCAAGCGAATGAGCTTCATCCACCATCAGGCTGGCATTATACTTTTCGGCAAGCTCCACAATCTCGGGGAGCTTGGCAATGTCGCCTTCCATGGAAAAAATGCCGTCCACGATGATGAGGCTATTTTTTCCTTCAATCTTTTGGAGCGCGCGTTCCAAGGAAGCCATGTCGTTGTGGTTAAAACGCAGCATCGTGCCCGGGGAAAGCAGGCAGCCATCGATGATGGAGGCATGATCGAATTTATCCGTAATCATGTATTCATCTTTGTTCACGATGGCGGAAATGCAGCCCAGGTTTGCCTGGTAGCCAGTTGGAAAAGCCAGGGCGGCATCTTTGCCAACCAGGCGCGCCAGCTCTTCCTCAAGCTGGATATGGATATCCAAAGTTCCGTTCAAAAACCGGGATCCGGCGCAGCCAGTGCCATATTTTTTCAGGGCGGCGATGGCGGCTTCTTTCACCTTGGGGTGGTTCGTGAGCCCCAAATAGCTGTTTGAGCCCATCATCAACATCTTTTGTCCGTTGCAGATTACCTCGGTATCCTGCTCGGAGGATATTTCCCTAAAATATGGGTAAAAGCCAGCCGCAACCGCGCGTTTGGCGTCTTGATAAGAGTAACATTTATCAAAAAGACTCATTTATTACCTCAAGTCAGATTATACGAAATTCTTTTAAGTTTTTGTGTAGCGCCGAAACCAGGCTAAACACCATGTGTACCAAGGGTACAGAGATCAACATCCAGATCACACCACCAAAATAGCTACCCGCCAAAACTGTCAAGATAACAAGGAAGGGATGCATTTTCATGGTTTTGCCGATGATGGCAGGATAGACCACATAGTTGTCCACGAACTGAACCCCAAGCATTCCAATTCCCATCCAGATTATATTTACGGGCGGCAAACCGCTCACGATGATGACCAACGCTGCGATAATTCCGCCCAGCCAGGGTCCGATGTAGGGAATCACATTTGTGAGGCCGGCAATGATGCCAACCACAATGGCATAGGGAACTCCCAAAACGCTGAGTGTGATGGAAGACATCGCCCCCACCGCCAGCATTTCCAAAAGCACGGCGCGCAGATAGTTACCCACGCTTTCGTCCACTTTTCGCATCAGGATGATGCTGATTTCAAAATATTTGTTGGGAATGAGAGACATCAAACCGCGGCGGATTCTTTTTTTGTCGCTAATCAGGAAAAAACCGAACATTGGAATCATAAAAATCATCGCCAAGGCTCCCAAAATGGGTTGGTAGTTTGAAACAAGCATCTGGGGAAAATCCCCCACTCTGGCGACAATTTGCTCCAGTAAATGGTCGAATTTGTCTGAAAGCTCAATCTGGGGTACGCGGTGGTTTAAATTTGTCACAATATCCCGCAGTGGTCTCACAATGGGCAGGTCTTTGATTAATTCCAGCGGCGCCTGGTCTGTTTGGCTCAGAAGTGCTAAAAACTGGTTGGCTTCCTTGATGACTTTTGGCGCGTAAACCCCTATCGCCAAGGTCAATAACCCCGCGACCACAATATAAACTATGATCACACTCAACCAGCGCGGAACTTTTTTATGCTCCATCCAAGTGACTGCTGGATCAAGCAAATAAGCCAGAACCATCGCCAAAAGAAGGCGCGTGATCAAGGAACTGTAGAAAAACAGTCCCAAGACAACCACTGCCAAAATCAAAATGTTAAATATGAGCTTGGGCCAGTTCATCTTTTATGCAAGACCTCTTTTTTCACACAAAGGGAAGCAAGATATTCGCAACAGGCTCGCATGACTTTCACGCCCAGCGCGGTGTCCCGTTTGCAAAGATCATGCAAATCGCTCACTGGCAAGGCTAAAAGCTTGAGGTCGGTGGCAGCTTTTGCACTGGCGTGGCGTTTTTGGGTGTCGAAGTGATCAAAGATGCCAACAAACTCAGGTGGCTCGAAACGAACTGGTTCCGTATCTGCCTGCGGATAGGTGAGTTCCATTTCACCAGACTCGACGAAGTAAATCACTTCCGCCGGATGGCCAGCTTCGAAGATAAGGTCTCCAGCTTTGTATTCACGACTGTGCAGAAGTTCACCCACCATGCGCCTTTGATGGGAATCCAGGTCTTTGAACAAACTGTATTTCAGCAATTCTTTGTGGTTGTCTTTCGCCGCAAAAAATGCTTTGAGCCAAGACGGGAATAAAGATGCCAAGTTCTTCTCCTTCATTGTGTTATCAGAGGTACAAAGGTGCAGCCACCATGTTGGGTAATCTCAAAGTCATCGGATTTGCGCCGCACTTTATTCAAAATCTGATAGTATCCCTGTCCCACAGGAATCACAAGTATGCCACCATCTTTGAGCTGTTCCCGCAGACGGGACGGTATTTCCGAGGCGGCCGCGCTCACGACGATTTTGTCGAATTCGGAAAAGGGTGGAAAAGCCTTTTGCCAGCCCTGCGCGCCGTCTCCAATGCGAAAATGGATGTTTTTATAGCCCTGTTCGCGGAGGCTGGTCTGAGCTTTTAAAGACAGTTCCTCCAGCCTTTCGATGGTGCAAACTTCGTGGACAAGTTCCGCCAAAAGGGCGCTCTGATAGCCGCTGCCGGTGCCAATTTCCATAACAATATCGGTTTCCTGAAGCTCCAAAAATTGGAGCATGATGGCAATCATCAAAGGTTGGGAAATGGTTTGGGCATGTTCGATGGGAAGGGGTTGGTTGCGATAGGCGTAATCCGCGTATTGAGGTAAAACGTAGGCTTCACGGGGAACTTTGGCAAAAGCCGCCAAAACCCGTTGATCGGTGATTCCAGACCTGGCGAGGTCTTTCACCAGAAGCTCGCGCTGGTCCTCAAACCGCATCCAGCGCCTCCAACATCAATAATGAATTGCTTTCCAGCCATTCCAAAATGGCAGGGAAGGCTTCTCCACTCGTGAGAGTGATGCCCAAAGGTGTGATGGAAACAAAGTTGTTCTCAATCGCTTCGGCATCCGTGCCTTTTTGGATTTCCCAATCTGGCATGTCTCCCCCAATGCGGTAGATAAAGCCGTCGTCCAGCTCTTCCACCACGCTCACAAAGTTGTAATATTTGCGGTGTCCTGTGGTGGTGAGCCTCACGCCACGGATTTCGTTGGGCGTGGCGTTTGGAAAATTTATATTCAATATGCCGCGTTCGGGGATGAGTTCGTCCACTCCAAGTTCCAGCAGACGGACCATCCAGCTTGCCGCGGTGTCAAAATTTTGTCCTTGATATGAGTTTATGGAAACGGCAATCGCTCTGTAGCCAAAAAGGCTGGCTTCCAGTGCCGCCGCAACGGTTCCGGAATAAAGTACGTCCTCACCCATATTCTGCCCCCGGTTTATGCCAGAAATCACCAGGTCGGGCGGATCATTCAAAATTTTTTGGGTTGCCAAAACAACGCAATCAACAGGGGTTCCGTCCACGCTGTATTCATTTTCAGAAAGTTGTTTGAGCCTTAAATCTTTGCGCAGGGTGATGGAATGGGAAGCGGCACTGCGTTCACTATCTGGTGCCACAGTAATCAATTCATGCCCAGCGTTTTCAAGATGCTTGGCCAGTGTCTTGATGCCGAGAGCTGTAATCCCGTCATCATTGGTCAACATTATTTTCATTCACAATTCTCCATTTTAGTTGTACATCAATACACGTATATATATAGGATAATCAAAATTATGATTGCCATAACGATGAAAGGCCAATATTCGGCCAAAAAAGTCCATATATTCCGTCTGTGGCGTCGTTTACGCCTCAATTTGCCGTAGCTTTCTTGCGAAGCTTTTTTTAGGCTTATCCGGTTGCGGGCTGCTCCTCTTGTTTCACTATAGGCTTTCCCGGCTTCCGTAAGCCATTTTACCTTGCCATCACCCATTCTGTAAGGACGGTATCCCAAGTCCAAATAGTGCTTTTTATGATTCTCTGGAATATTCGTCAAGCTTGCAGGAACCAACTCCTCGACGATTAAGAAGCGTTTCTTTCTCATATGGCATCCTTTAAAAACTACCTATTTTTTTTCAAATAATTCTGTCAAGCACTATCTGAGCTTGGGGCTCGTGTTTTGGCAAGATTTCAGTTCGCAGATACTTCCATTCAGGTCAGGCGCCTTTGCTGAACCGGGCTGGAATCCATGGATAAACCTTGATAAACTGTGGCTTTGAAAAAGAAATCTGTGTTTTAGGATTGAAAATTGCGAGCCAATGGCACAGGAATACATTTTGGAGAAAGAATTTAATGCACACCAAATCAAAGCTGATCCTTTTAACCACTCTTGTGATGCTGGCTTTGGCGCCAATACTGCTTTGCGCGCATCATACCCTTCCTGGGGATCTTGCTAAAAACGAAACACGCTTTTCTGTGACCCCGCCTCCCAGCGGACCTGTGCGTCCCATTGCGGAATTCGAGCCCGCCTCCCACGTTTTGATCTGCTATCCTCTGGGCATCCCACTTTCTCTGGTGGTACAGCTTTCAAACACCGCCCAGGTAATCTGCCTGGTTTCCTCTAATTCCGCGCAAAACAGCGCTACGAACGCTTTCAACAATGCCGGAGTGAATATGGCAAACCTGTCGTTTTTGGTTACTCCCACGGATTCCTACTGGACTCGGGATTATTCGCCCTGGTTCATTTTTGACGGTGATGGCCAATTCGGCGCAGTGGATTTTCGTTATAACCGGCCTCGACCCAATGATAATAATGTTGGCCAAATCCTTGCCAACCATCTGGATATGCCATATTATGGAATGAACATCACCCAAACTGGTGGAAATTTCATGACTGATGGCATCAATACCGCCGCGCAAACCACCATCGCCTATACCGAAAACAGCTCCCTGGGTCAGAATCAAGTGAACGAATCGATGCTGAACTATATGGGTATCACAAATTACCATGTGGTGCCGGATCCGAACAACACCTACATCGATCACATCGACTGCTGGGGAAAATTCCTGGCTCCAGACAAAATCCTGATCCGTAGCGTTCCCAGCAGCCACGCGCAGTATAACGCCATCGAGCAAACCGCCGCTTATTTTGCCTCCCAAAACTGCGCCTGGGGGTATCCTTACAAGGTTTATCGTGTTAATACTCCCCAAAATCAGCCCTATTCAAATTCCCTCATTTTGAACAAACGCGTGTTTGTGCCCACAATGAATAACAGCACCCACGACAACGCGGCGCTCCAGGTTTATCGTGATGCCATGCCGGGCTATGAAGTGATCGGAATTCCCTCTGGATCCGAGCCCTGGCAATCCACGGACGCCCTGCACTGCCGCACCCACGAAATCCCGGACCGCCAGATGCTTCATATCAGCCACCAGCCCCTGCATGGTGAATATGGTCACAGCGCGTGGTGGCCCTTCAGCGCGACTGTTACAGCCCACAGCGGTCAACCAGTTTATGCGGATTCGGTTTTTATCCGTTATAAAGTGAATCAGGGAAATTGGCAAACTCAGATTTTGGAACACATGTGGGACAATGAATATGGCGCCACGCTTACGGGATTTTCCCCGGGTGACACGATTAGATATTATATCCACGCGGCTGATCAATCCGGTCGCAGTGCGGATCAACCCATCTTTGCTGAACTTGACCCCCACATTTTTTCCTATGCCGCCGATACGGAGCCACCAACCATAATCCACAATCCTCCCACTTCCATTGCCAGCGGCCAACACTGGTTTTCAGCCACGATAACAGATAATATCGGCATCAGCACCGTGTTTCTGCATTATCGCACCGATGAGGGCGAAACCCACAGCATTCCGATGATGAGCAATCCTGAAGCTCCGCCAGATTATTGGTGGGTGGAAATTGATCTGGAGTTCAAACCCGGCGACCAGTATTTTTACTATCAGATCGAAGCTTGGGATAATGCCTCGCCTCATAACATTGCATACTATCCTTTTCCGGGTGAATGGATCAATGTTCCCATCGAGCCTGTCAGCATATACGACGATATTATCCCAGAAGTCCAAACTTCAACTTTGCATGTTTTTCCCAACCCCTTTGTTAACGGGCTATCTGACTATTTAACAATAGAATACAGGGGAAACGTGAAAAAGGGATTATTGTTGAATATATTCAACAATAAAGGTCAATTAGTCTATCAAGAAAACTGTCCGGGCTCACAAGCAAACGGGGTTCGCTTTGTGTGGAATAGAATCAACAGTAAAAGAGAAAAAGTGCCCAATGGCGTTTATTTTCTGCGGGTCAGCGATGGAGATAACGCCTTGACCAGCAAAGTGTTAATCCTGAATTAAAGCACTGTGGAATGATTTCAACAGCAAAAAAATGGAAAATAACGAAAAAAACTCTTGACAAAAAAACCGGCTCCTATATCTATGAATTTAGCCTACAGACCCTACATAGAATGCCCTCCGAGCAGTGGGGATGCCGCCCGGCATTCCCCACTGTTTTTTTTATCCCAAAAATTGGAGTGTTTATGAGAAAGATAATCCTCTTTTTTATCCTGCTGCTCAGCGTGATTTGCCTGAACGCAAACAGCCGCGCAGTGGCGCGCATCGACAATCCCAGCCCTCAGGACTTGAATCGCTTTCTGACCTGCGACGCCGACATCGCATCCTATAAACCCGGCCAATACTTGGATTTGGTTCTCGACAGCGCTGAATTCCAAGAACTTTTAAAAGACTATCCTCAGCTCCACATCACCCAAACAGAGGAACAGCTGAAACAAAACCTTCAGCCAGACAGGGATATCCCCGGCTATCGCAGCTACACACAGATGACTTCCGAGCTGATGCAAATCCAGGCGCTATACCCCAATTTGGTGCAGGTTCTGGATATTGGCAGCAGTTGGGGCGCCTTGTACAGCGCGCAGGGTTTTGACTTCTACAACAATTTCAACCATCAAATCTGGGCGGTTAAACTCACGGCTAACGTTTATGAGGAAGCGGATAAACCCGCCTTCTATTTTGTGGGCGAACATCACGCGCGCGAACCTATCTCCACAGAAGCCTGCATGGGCATTCTCATCCATCTCACTGAAAATTACGGCTTTGATCCAGTTGTGACCGAAATCCTGGACAGCACCGAAATCTGGATTGTCCCGCTGCTCAATCCCGATGGTCATAAAATCGTACTCCAGCAAACTGATGTTTGGTGGCGCAAAAACCTGCGTGACAACAACAATAACCACAGTTTCGACAACCAGGATTACGGCTATGGCGTCGATGGGGTTGATTTGAACCGAAACTATAGCTGGCACTGGGGTTACGCCAGCGGCACGGACGATTTTAACTCTCCCGTTCATCACGGACCCAATCCCTTTTCCGAGCCCGAAGTGCAAGCTTTTAAAGAGCTGCTGCTTTCAAAACGCTTTCTGGCCGGCATCAGCTATCACACCTACGGGCAATATGTTCTGTACCCCTATGGCTACGTGGAAGGAATTGCCGCTCCCGATCAAACTGAGATTGTGGCTTTGGCAAACCAACTGGCCTCGTTCATGCCCGCCGAGGGTGGCGGATTCTATAATGCCATGCCATCCTGGCAGTTATATCCCACCAGCGGAGGTTCAGACGATTGGATTTACGGTGAAACCGGCGCTTTTTCCTACACCGTGGAAATGAGCACCCAGTTCATTCCACCTGCCTCCCAGATTCCGCAAATCGTACAACAGCAGGTGAATGCTGCCGTGGCGCTGCTGCTAAGAAAAGACCGCAAAATTCTGACAGGGACAATTACCGATGCTGAAAGTGGCGAACCTTTGGCTGCCACCATCTTGGTGGACGGCATCGATGACCAGGCTGTTTACAGAAAACCAATCGTTTCAGATGCCCAAACCGGCCGCTACCACTACCTCCTGCCCGCTGGAAGCCATCGGGTCCATTTCATCCTCCCAGGCTGGGAATCGCAAAGCCTCGACGTCCTCATCTCCGAAAACGAGCCCACTTTGATGGATGTGGCCCTGATTCCCGCTCAAACCGTGGAACTCAGCATCCTGACACAGGACGACTTTTTTGACCCTCTTCCCTTTGCCACCGTCATTTTCGAAGACTTGGAAAACTGGGTGTTCACCTCTGATTTCGATGGTTATATCCATATTCCAGATTTCCACCCAGGCACCTACCGCCTCCAGGCAAGCAAACCCGGCTTTGAAAACCTGCGCCTCCAACGCGAAATCCAGGGTGGAACCATCACGCTGCGCCTCACTGAGGAAGCCGTCTTCCATGATGGATTCGAATATAATCTTAACAACTGGGTCACCACCGGGAGCTGGAACAGAACCAACTCCACTTCCTACAACGACAGTTTTTGCCTCACGGACAGCCCCAACGGAAACTATCAAACTGATCAAAACACAAGCTGCCGCCTGGCTTACCCCTTCAACCTTCAAGGCGTGCAAAACGCGGACCTGCAATTTTGGCTGAAACGCTCGCTGGCTCTGGATGGAGACAACCTCATTGTGGAAGCATCAAGATATGGCACGGACTGGACTGTTTTGGGCTTTTACGAAGGTTCCGCCGGATGGGAACTACAATCCTACAGCCTCAACAGCTTCCTGGGAGACCAGCTTTATATTCGCTTCCGCCTTTACACCACCGGTTTTAGCAGTGCTGATGGCGTGTATATTGATGATGTGAAGCTCTTTGCAAACGGAGATGTCACCTCCAACAATGATTTCTTGAACCCTCCCGCGCGGCTTTCCCTGACGGCTGTGCCGAATCCTTTTTCCACTTCCTGCACTTTTTTCATCAAAAACGAAGCGGCAACCCCGAGCGCCACTCTTTCCATATATAATGTACGTGGTCAAAAAGTTTGGGATTTCACTTTGGAAAACCTGGCAAAAGGTGAACACGAACTTGGCTGGGATGGCTGTGACAACAATGGACGCAAACTCCCCAATGGATTGTATTTTACCCGTTTTAACGGTTCGAACAGCAGCCAAGCCACGTCAAAAATCATCCTGCTGAAATAGCCCCCTTTCCTGAGGGAAAATCTCGCCGGATTTGTCTCCGAAATGAAGCCCAGACCAAAATTGACCAACATGGAATGGTTCTTGCATCTGGTGAGGCGTGGCCATGATGGCGGAAACCGTTTACGCCTGTGTGACACACAAGAATCCAACGAGGAAATTGATGACAGTATTGATAGTTGCGACAATGCTGCTGGTGGGATTTTGGATCCATGAATACTGGCGGCATCAACGCAACGTAAAAGCAATCCCTATCCGCATCCACGTAAACGGAACCCGCGGAAAATCGAGCGTAACCCGGCTCATTGCGGCTGGGCTTCGCGCTGGCAACAAAAAAACGGTGGCAAAAATCACCGGAACCATGCCGCGCGTAGTGCTTCCAGACGGAAGGGAAGCTTCCATTATCCGCCTGACAGGGGCAAATATCATCGAACAAAAATACATTTTCCGCCATGCCAAAAGCGAAAATCCGGACGCGATTGTAATCGAATGTATGGCTGTGAACCCCGTTTTTCAATGGATTACCGAACGCAAATTTGTGCGCAGCACCATCAGCGTAATCACAAACTGCCGTGCCGATCATCTTGACCAGATGGGCTCCACAGAGCAGAGCGTAACCATGTCGCTCAGCAACACCATCCCCTCTGGCGGCATCTGTTACACCGCGGAAAACGTGCATTTCGGTCTTTTGAAAAAAGTGGCGGAAAAGCGCGATTGCGAAATCCATCAGATTCGCCCCACAGACATCAGCCAGCAGGAACTGGCCCATTTCCGCTACATCGAACACGCCGAAAACGTACAACTGGCTTTGGCTGTTTGCGCCGAAGCTGGCGTCCCCCGCGATGTGGCTCTGCGCGGAATGCAAAGCGCCAATCCTGATCCGGGTGCCCTGCGCAAATATGTGATCAACGATCGCCGCAAACTGATAACTTTCTACAATGTTTTCGCCGCAAACGACCCCCAATCCACAGCCCACATCATCAATATGGTCACCGGACATCTGAAAAACGTGAGCAAAATCATCATCCTGAACAGCCGCGCGGACCGTCTTTTCCGTTCGCGCCAGCTCGTGGAAGCGGTGGCAGGCCTGGATTTCACCCATCTCTTACTCACGGGTGAGGTACCCGAAAAAGTTGAAGCCTACGCCCTCCAAACCGGCATTCCCCGCAAAAAAGTTGTGGCATTGGGAGAACCGAATCCCGATCAGGTTTATGAAAAAGTGATGGAACTCACGGATGGCGAATCCCACGTTTTAGGCATCGGCAACATCGCCGGAAACATTCAATATGGCGCGCAAATCGTCGCCTATTTCAAACATAAATCCAGAAAGCAAGACGAGGAATTAAAGTGGTTGAAGCAGTAATTCAGGCCGCGGTCGGCCTGGGTGTGATTGTCAGCTTGATTTTCAGTGAATTATTGGGCGCCTCCGCCGGCGGCATTGTTGTGCCTGGTTATTTGGCGCTCTATTTGGATAAACCGATGCAGATTCTGGGCACCCTGCTCGTAAGCCTGCTCACCTGGGCCATCATCCGCTTCATCAGCCAGTTCACCCTGCTTTTTGGCAGGCGGCGCATGGTGTTGAGCATTTTGGTGGGCTTCATTTTGGGTTGGGCAACGCGCGTGCTGGTGATTAAAAACCTCACGGTTTACACCTTCCAGATGCAATCCATCGGCTACATCGTGCCCGGCCTCATCGCCAACTGGTTTGAACGCCAGGGTTTTTTCAAAACCGTCGCCACCATGGGCATCGCCGCCATCGTTGTGCGCCTTGCCCTGATGGTAATTTTTGGCGGGGAGGTCTGATATGTTCCGCCCCTCGCTAAAATCCACCTGGTCGCTCATCGCCCTGCTCATCCTCAGCATCATTCTTTTCGTTTTTGCCCACCGAAGCTATGTGACCATCAAAGCTGACTACTATGACCAAAAAGTGGAAGCCGCCCAATTGATGGTGAGCTGTATGGATACCTTGAGAGCTGAACAGCAAAGGCTTGGCATTCCCTTCGACCCCATCGACGATCCAAACCAAACCGGATTGATTGGAGCCGCGCGCACCACCATCACCACCGATCGCGGCTTGCTTTCGGAAAAACAAATTGCCTTGAATCCAAACCTCGCCGCCGTTTTTGTGGAAGAATTTTCGCGCCAAGGCCTCAAGCCAGGCGATCACATTGCCGTTTCCATCACGGGCTCAAACCCCGCTGTGAACCTCGCGCTCTATGCCGCCATCTCGGTTTTAAAATTGGAACCCACCATCGTGGTTTCGCTCTCCTCCGCGTCCTATGGCGCAAATCTGGAAGAATACACTTGGCTGGATATCGAATCCATTCTCCGGCAAAAAGGCTTGCTGGATTTCGGTTGCAGCCACGCCTCTCTGGGTGGAAAAGATGACCTGGGCGAAGGTTTGTCCGAAAGTGGAATCAATGCCCTGCGCGACGCCATGTCCCGGAACCAGGTGATTCCCATCATCGGCGACAGCTTTGAAGAAAACATCCAAGCCCGCCTGCATGCCTACAACAGCCAGCTTCCCGCCGGAAAACGCTATGGCCTTTTTGTGAATGTGGGACGCGGTTTGGCAAGTGTGGGCAGCATTCCAAACGCGAACCAAATCCGCGAAGGCATGAACCCCAAACTGGCGGAAGAGCTTTTCGAACCTGAAGGTGTGATGATGATTATGGCTCGCGAAGGCGTCCCTGTTTTCAGCATGCAGCATCCACGCCGCTGGATCCGCAGATACAAGCTGGAAGATGGTTCCGGCCGCATTCCCGAACCGGGTGTTGGCCCCGCTTTCAGCGTTAAAAAACACAACGTGACCGTGGCCGCAATCTGTTTTGTCATCCTGGTGGCAGCAATCGTGGCGGTCATCGTTTTCGATCGCAAAGGCCGCAATTTCATGGCCAACATCGTTGACCCCGATGAAGAATTATGATTTTGGAGCATAAATGCGCAAACGTCTAATCCTTGCCTTGGTTTGCGTCGCGATTTTCAGCGCCGCCTTCGCCCAGGTAAAACCCTTGAATTTCGAAAATCCCGGCAACCGGCGTCTGCTGAAATCCGAAGCCGGAAACCACTGGTACTACCGTTCCCTGCCGGAAAAATCCCTGACCCTGAATGTGGATGGAATTTCCACCCTCGTGCTGCGCAGCTTTGGCTTGGAAAGTCATCGCAAACCAAAGGTTTACACCATTGTGAACAAGGAAAAAACCGCCTGGGACCTCAGCCTGCTTGACCAGCAGGATGGCTATTACCATTATCAGGAATTGCAAATCCCCATCCCCGCCGGAACCTCAAGCATCGAAATCCTCTGCTATGAGCGCGACATCTATTTCCGCGCTTTCCACACACCCCAAAAATCGCCCAAGCCAAAACCCGCCAAACTGGCAAACCTGGCTGTGAAAGCGCATGGTGGAACCATCACCATCAGCCACAACGGCACCAACAGCGACTACTACGTTTTCAACCAGTCCCAAAGCCTCAGGTTCACGCTCAACAACGGCCGCAATGCCATCATCTATGTGCGTGCCAGGCTTCTGGACCGCAGCCTGCCGGTTTTCGAGCTTTATCGCAATGGCGAGCTGCTGGAAACCAACGAATTCACCCTGCGTCGCACCACAAAATATCAAGCTGTGGGAGTTGACCACCTCACCACAGGCATGAAGCTGGAGCTTCCCCCAAATTCATCAACAGCCGAGATTGAACTCCGCGCCAAAAGCGATCACATGTTCTTTGCCCGGCCGGTGTTGCAGAAAAAATAATGATGATACAAGAGTTTGAAACCCACGCCCGCCAAAGTGTGGATTCACCCACAGAAAACGGGGCAAACAAGGAAAAGCCAAAGCCGCCCGCCAGCGAAAACCGCGGAAAGGACAAAAAACCTGTCCGTCCGTCTCGAAATATCCTGCCCATCATCATGTGTCTGGCTCTGGCATTGCTTTTGACGCCGCGTCACCTTTCGGCGCAGCTCGAAGTGGATGTTTCTCTGGAAACCTCATACACAGACAACGTTTTCCAGCTTTCGGAATATGACCTCGACCGCTGGGACAACAGCCATCCAAATCTGGATTACGTGAAAACCACTGACGACCTGAAGCTTGGCGCGAGCTTTGATTTGGCATATCCCATCCGCTATCAATGGTGGAAATTCGTCCCCTCGGTCAGCGGCACCATCAGCCAAAACGTCTCCAATCCCGCAAAACAGCGTCAGGACGCGATTTTCCGCCTGCGCGCGGAGCGCTATTATTGGAATCTAACCGCGCTTTACGGCTACTATCCTGAGAATTATGTGCGCAGCTACATCGACTCAGACGGCACCGGAGAACTGGAAGAATTTTCCTATTCCCGCAATCTTTATCGTGCCGACCTGAACATCAAGCCCATCAAAAACACAACTTTGCAACTGCACGGGCGCTATGAACAATATTACTACAACCAATATTGGACCGAGTTCGATGCCAACGCCGCCACTTTTGGAATTGGCGCGCGCTATTCTTTTCCCGCCTTCAGCATGGGAGCCAATTACCGCTTTAGAACCAGCGACAACCATCGCCACGCGGATCGTGACGCCAGCTACAACAGCAATCGCTACGCCGGAGATATCCGCCTCAAAAGCAGCCCTCTGAACAACAAGGAGGGCAGCCCCACTTTCTATCCCCAAATCAGCCTTTCCTACGAAGAGCGTTTTTATCAATCAAACGATTCCTGGTATGGCGGCCGCGTGGATTATATCTACAACACAAACGCCGCTTTAAATTTCGGTTTTGGCAAAAATTGGAAATTAAAACTTGACTACTCTCACGCCTACAGGAATGTAGAGTCGCCTGTGGAAAGTGTGAGACGAGCCAGAATATACAGCGAAAATAAGGTCTCTGCCACAGTCAAATACAGCTTTTAGGTTAACATCATGGAATTCAGAAAAGAAGCCGACGTCAAGAAAATTCGCGAGCTTTTGGAGCTGGCGGAAAACCACAAAATCGAACTCCGTTACTATAAAAACCCCGTCCTGGTTTGGGCGGTTGAAGACGGCACTGCCTACTACACCATCTGGGAAGATGATCTGCTCCAGCGTTTTGGCTTGCAAAACGTGGATGGTTGGGATTTTGAGGAAGATCTGCTCTTCTGTCCGGATTGGATGGATTTGGAAGAGGATGAAGACGATTTTGATGACGACGATGACGATGATGATGATTTGGGGCTGATCTGCGAACTGAAATTCCCCAAGAAGCTCAATAAATAAGCAAGGACCTTGAAATGCGCGCCGCTGTGATCGGAGGAGGCAGTTGGGGCTTGGCTTTGGCGGATTTATTGGCGTCAAACGGGCTCCAGGTTTTAATCTGGGAACACGACCCCTCTTTCTTGGCATCGCTTCAAAAAAGCAATTCCAACCCCCTCCTTTTACCCGATATTGTTTTGCCAGCCTCGGTTTCCTTCACGGGAGATTTTGATGAAGTGGCGGATTTTCAAGCCCCCATCTTCGTTTTGGCAACCCCCACCCAATTTATCCGCTCCACCCTGAAAACCGCGCCCGCCAGGACTTGGAATCCCGACACCCTGAAGGCCATCGTGAACGTTGCCAAAGGCATAGAACAGAACAGCCTGCTCACACCCAGCGGAATCCTGAAAGATATCCTGCCCGGCGCCATTCACGACCGCGTTTGCACCCTTTCCGGTCCCAGCCACGCCGAAGAAGTGGCACGCAAAGTTCCCACTGCGGTGGTGCTTGCTGGAGAAGACGAAAACCGGCGGCGCGAACTGCAACAAATCTTCAGCAACAGCTATTTCCGCGTTTATAGCAGCAGCGACCTCATCGGAGTGGAAATCGGCGGCGCGGTCAAAAACGTCATCTCCATCGCCGCGGGCATCGTTGCCGGACTCGGTTTTGGAGACAACACCATGGGCGCGCTGCTCACCCGGGGCCAGGTGGAAATCCAAAGATTGGGACTGGCTTTGGGCGCGCAAGCCGAAACCTTTCTGGGTCTTTCCGGCATTGGAGACCTCATCACCACTGCCATTTCCCCCCACAGCCGCAACCGCCACGTCGGCTTTGAGATTGGCAAAGGACGCAAACTTGCCGAAATCCAAGCGGAAATGAATATGGTGGCGGAAGGTGTGGTCACCACAAAATCCGTTTACGGTCTCGCCAATTCCCTGCAAGTGGAAATGCCCATCACCGCCCAGGTTTACGCCGCGCTTTATGAGGATAAAGACCCGCGCCAAGCCATCCTGGAACTGATGACGCGGGATCTGAAAGCGGAATAACCCCCATCTAAACACACCCCTCATCCTCGGGATGAGGCACCCAAACCCAGGCTCCATCTGATAAAACGCACTCCATTCTAAAAAGAAATCCACCCGAAAATCAAGCGGAAAAATCCCTCAAATCCTGCCTCTTTCTTGACTGAAGGCGTTAATCAAGTCTTAATCAAGCCTTAATCAAGCCTTAATAATTAAGACTTGATTAAGGCTTGATAACCGCTTGATTAAGACCCTGGGTAAAGAGGGAGCCATGTAACTCATTGATGGGATGACGGTTACTGCAGAAAAAAATTGGAAAAGACCCAGGTGCCCGCTTATTTCCAAGCACAAAAAAACCCCACAGCCTAAGGCCATGGGGTTGCGCTTATGAATGATTTATCTTACAGATAGGGACGTAGTTTGTCCATAATCTTGTCTTTTTGAACCAGGCCGATGACTTGCGCCACCACTTGGCCTTGGTGAAAAACCATCAGGGTGGGGATGGACATAATGGAAAGACGCGTGGCGATGTCCGGAGAAAGGTCGATGTTGCATTTCGCAACCTTCACCTTGCCTTCGGTTTCCTTGGCAATCTTATCCACCGTGGGACCAAGAGCCTTGCAGGGGCCACACCAGGGTGCCCAAAAATCCACCAACACGGGCAGATCAGACTGCATCACTTCGGCTTCAAAATTCTGGCTTGTAATCTCCAGCATGCTTACTCCACAATCGCCAAAATGTCGTCTTTGGCGAGGATGAGCAGCTTTTCGCCCTCAATCTCAACTTCCGTGCCGGAATATTTTCCAAACAGGATTTTGTCTCCAACCTTAACGATTGCCTGCAGGTCTTCATCGGTGCCAACCGCAATCACCTCAGCAATTTGGGGCTTTTCTTTGGCTGTGTCCGGAATGATGATGCCACCAACGGTCTTTTCCTCCGTCGCGGTTTCAGGCTTCACCACCAGATGGTCTTCAATGGGTCTCAGTTTCATTTGGGTTCCTCCATAATGTATTTTGAAAGTCTGCGAATAATATAATTTGCATTGAGCAATTAGCAAACCTCTTTTTCGAGTGCTAAGTTCCTGTCAAG
>JAAYKA010000107.1 GCA_012522635.1 Candidatus Cloacimonadota bacterium | reverse complement strand
TCTTTTTCGGATTTGGCAGGGTGAAAGAATTTTTCGCGCGTGTTTGGGCTGAAATCACAAAAAAACGTGAAGCCAAACCAAAAAAGCCAAAACCCGAAAAACCCACCATCCACAAGGAGCAAACTCCAGAGGTCACTCCGAAGCCAATTATTCAAAACCATTCACAGGAAAAAGCCACAGAGCCGCAAAGTCAGCCTTCACCCCCAAAAAGCGCGCCCAAAGAGGAAATCCCTCCGCCCAAACCTGAACCGACAGATTTGCCAGACGACAGGGAATATGTGATGCCTGTAATCGAGGAATTTTTGGAAAGTCCGATCAAACTAACCGATAAGGAACGCAAGGACATAGAAAATCAGATTTTGGGAACCAGTCAGATATTGAAGGATAAATTGGCGGAATTTGGCATCGAAGCTCAGGTGCGCAACGTGAACATCGGCCCCATCATCACTCAATATGAGCTTGAACCCGCCAAAGGCGTTAAAGTGAGCAGGTTTGCCTCCCTGGCAGACGATTTGGCTTTGGCCATCAAGGCAAAATCCATCCGTGTGCAGGCTCCCATACCGGGGCGCGGCCTCATCGGAATCGAAATCCCAAATATGAGTCGCGACATGATTTACTTGCGCGACTTGCTGCTTTCCGACGAGATAAAATCCACCACCTCCAAACTGGTTTTTGGTCTGGGCAAAGATACTGCGGGACGCCCTGTGGTTTCAGATTTGGCAAAAATGCCGCATCTCCTCATCGCAGGTGCCACCGGCAGCGGCAAAAGCGTTTGCATCAATGCCATCATCATGAGTTTCATTTTGCGCGCCAAACCGGATGAAATGCGCCTGATTTTGATTGACCCCAAAAGGGTGGAACTGGCTGGCTACAATGGACTTCCACACCTGATTGGCAATGTGGTCACCGAGCCGGAACAAGCCCTTGAAAACATGTATTGGGCTGTGCGCGAAATGGAGCGCCGTTACGAACTTTTACAGGAAGCAGGCGTGCGCGACATCTCTTCCTTCAACGAAAAAGCGGGAACCGAAAAGGACGGCGAAAAACTGCCCTACATCGTGATTGTGGTGGATGAATTTGCCGATCTCATCCTCACCAGCGGCAAGGATATAGAGGTTCCCATCACACGTTTGGCCCAGATGGCCAGAGCGGTGGGCATCCACCTCATTTTGGCAACGCAGCGGCCCTCCATCAAGGTTATCACCGGCGTCATCAAAGCTAACTTCAGCGCCCGCATAGCTTTTCAGGTTTCATCCCGGGTGGATTCACGCGTTATTTTGGATCAAATCGGTGCGGAAAGGCTTTTGGGCAGTGGCGACATGCTCTTCCTTCCACCCGGAAAAGCGCTCACCGAACGCATTCACGGCGCCTTCGTTTCGGATCAGGAAATCTCCAGGGTTTGTGCTTATTTGGCAACCCAACCCAAGCCCAAGCAAGAGTTTAGCGTGATCAAACCCGAAGATGAGAGCTTGGGTGGTTTCGATTATGATGATGAACTTTTCCCTGAAGCCGCGCGGGTGGTAGTTCAGGCAAACACAGCCTCGGTTTCCATGTTACAGCGCCATTTCCGCATCGGCTACGCGCGCGCAGGGCGTTTGGTTGATTTATTGGAACGGGCACGCATCGTCGGCCCACATCTGGGCAGCAAATCCCGTGATGTGCTTGCCACCATGGACGATCTCATCCAAAGCGGCATCATCCGCGAAGAGCGATAAAGCGCAGGAGCAAGCCTGAAAGCGAGTATTGATATGAGAAAGTTCCAAAAAGAGAAAAGGAAACCAAGATGAAAAAAATGATTTTGATTCTGATGGCATTTGCCTGCCTCATTGCCCTGCAGGGTCAAACTGCCTCCGAACTTTACAGCAAATTGCAGACTACATACAAAAATCTCAGCAGTTTTCAGGCGGTTCTGCAGCAAAGCAACTATTATCCCCAGCTAAAAAAAACCGTGACCTACAGCGGCAGGATATACTTCACGCAGGGGCGCATGCTGATGAAATTCACCAAGCCCAGCGAGCAATATTTGAAGATTGAAAATAACCGGGTCGAGCTTTATGACGCGGCTTCCAACACTTTGTTCCAAAGCGCTGTGCAGGCGCAGTTTGGCCGCATGAACCCGGTTGAAATCCTGCAGTTTTATTGGGATAAATCCGCGGTGACCGTCACTGCCAGCGGAAAAAATTCCGCTTCGGTGAAGCTGGTGCCAAAACAGGATGATCTTGTCTCTTCGCTAACCGCCACCATGAATCCATCAACCGGCATCGTTAACAAACTTGGCTACACGGATAAAAGTGGCAACACTGTGAACTACAGCTTTTCGGACATCAAGCAGAACGCTTCCATCCCCGCCTCGGTTTGGCAGGTTAGCCATCCCAAAAACGTGCAAATAATAAAATAATATAGAGGTAAAAATGATAGCCCTAATCATGGCCGGAGGCTCCGGCACCAGGTTTTGGCCCGCCAGCCGGGCCGCGAATCCCAAGCAATTCCTGCGCGTCACGGAAACCAGAACGATGCTGCAGCTCACCTATGACCGGCTCAAGCCCCTCATCCAGCCAGAGCGCGTTTTTGTGGTCACCGCCGCATCCCAAGCCCGCCTCGTGCGTGAAAACCTTCCGGAAATTCCCTATGAAAACGTGATTATCGAACCTTTTGGGATGAACACCGCGCCCTGCATCGCGCTGGCTTTGGCACAGTTGCGTAAACAACATCCGGATAGTGAAAGCATGGTGGTTTTGCCTGCCGACCACGTTATCCAAAATGTGGACGCTTTTTTAGCCAGCCTCAGCCATGCCGAAGAGGTGGCACAAAGCGGAGCGCTGGTCACTTTCGGCATCGTACCCCAATATCCCGCAACAGGTTACGGCTACATTGAATGTGGCAAGGAACTCGATCCCGGCGTCTTGGAGGTGCAGCGTTTCAAGGAAAAACCCAACGTGGAAACCGCCGCGGACTTCCTTCGTCAGGGCAATTTCCTGTGGAACAGTGGCATGTTTTGCTGGACTCTCAAAGCCATCCAACAAGCCTTTGAAAACCACCTCCCCCAAGCTCTGCAAATTGCAGAGGATGTTGCGGAACTCAGGCTCACCGGCGCTCCGGAGGAAGACATTGCCACAGCCTATGCCATGATGCCCAAAACCTCTGTGGATATCGGAATCATGGAGCGCGCTTCGCAACGGGCTGTGATTCCGGTGGATTACGGTTGGAACGATGTGGGTTCCTGGAAAGCGATGGCGGATATTTCCGATGCTGACGGACACGGTAACAGCTTCCGCCGCAACGGTTTCGCGGTTGACGCCTTCGATAACTATATTTACAGTGACAAATTCGTTGCCCTGATTGGAGTGGAAAATCTCTGCGTGGTGGAAACCGAGGATTCCATCCTCATCACCGCCAAAGACCGCAGTGAAGAGGTGAAAAAAGTGGTTGACCACCTGCAACAGGAAAAGATGGACGAGCTTTTATGACAGGCTGGGACAGCCTTTTAAGCCCTTCAAAAAAATGAAAACAAAAAACAAGGGAAGCCAAGACCAGCGATGAAAAACTGGTTTGTTTATCTCAAGGCCAGCCTGGCGATGCTCTTTTGGTCTTTCACCTTCATCTGGATAAAACAGGCTCTCATAACTTACAGGCCCTACGAAATAGTGTTTTTGCGCCTGTTGCTGGCAACTGTCCTGCTTTTTGGCGTGATTTTGATTTTCCGCAAGCGCGAAAAGATGGAGCCAAAAGACATACTATACATGATGATGGTGGCGTTTTTTGAGCCATTTTGCTATTTTTTGGGCGAAGCCAACGGGATGCAATTCGTTTCTCCCACACTGGGTTCACTCATCATTTCCACCATCCCGCTCATCACCGCGCTGGGCGCCTGGATTTTTTTAAAGGAAAAAATCACCCCGCTTTTGATTCTGGGGCTGCTCATTTCCTTTGGCGGTGTTGCCCTCATCAGCCTTGCCGAACCGGAGTTCTCTGGCACCCTCAAAGGCATAATGCTGCTGCTTGTGGCAGTGTTTTCCGGCATGTTCTATGCCATCACAGTGCGGCGAATTGCGCTGAAATACCGCCCCCTCACTATCGTAGCCTGGCAAAATTTCTTTGGCATGATCTATATGTTGCCTATATTTTTGATATTCGATCTGAAGCATTTCAGTGGTTGTCAGCATAGCTGGGAAAGCATGCTGCCGGTGATAGCGATGTCGCTTTTTGCCACGGTGGCCGCCTTTTTGCTCTATACAGGCGTAATCCGCGATATTGGTACGGTTCGCGCGAATATCTTCACGAACCTTATCCCGGTTTTCACCATCTTTCTGGCCTGGATGCTTTTGGGCGACAAAATTACTCTTAAAACCATGGGAGGAGTGTTGCTTACGGTGCTGGGACTCCTGCTTTCGCAATTGCCTGAACTGAAGCGAAAACTTGCGCGCAGCCCTGCGGACAATGTGCCTCCCCATGGAACATGATTTGCATATATTAGATAAAAAAATAAAGTGACCAGGAGGTTTTGAATGAGCTCTAAGTTCAAGACTCTCATATTATTATCGTTTGCCTTGGCCCTGGTTTTGCCTGCCATGGCCCAAAACGTGAAATTCAGCATTAGCCCTGCCAAGCTGAAACCTGGTGAAAAAGGTGTGTTGAAAGCCACCCTCAGCATCGCCGACCCTGAAAAGAAACAGAACTACGATCCTGCGGATGGGGAGGACGACTATTTTAATCTCACCCTGGATGGCAGCTATCCCGGCCTGAAATTTGGTAAAACCCAGTATCCTTCGCCAACTCAAAAAACGGAGGGAGTTTGGGAATATCATAAAACTGTCACTCTTTCCAAACCCTTCACCCTGGATAAAAACGCAAAGCCTGGTAAACTGGATATTAAAGCCACCATGACCTTTGGTCTGTGTCACAAAACCAGTGGTTTTTGCGATCCACCCCGCGATGTGGAAGGCAAAGCCAGCCTGGAAATTTTGGCTTTGGAAAGCCCCGTCGAAACCCAAACTGATGACGCGGCTGATGTGCTTGATGGAGATGAAGTTGTGGAGCCGGAATCCGTACAGGAAGAGGCAGCAGAAACTCCTGTTGATGCCAGTGACGAAAGCGAAAATGCCGCTGGTGGCAAAATCTGGTATTATCTGCTTCTGGCGCTTTTGGGCGGCATTGTTTTGAATTTTACACCCTGCGTTCTGCCAATTTTGCCCATCCGGGCCATGAGTATGGTTAACCAAGCCCAGAAAGACATCACCAAAGTCCTCATCCACACAATGGTTTACACCCTGGGAGTGCTCATCTCGTTTGGTGCCATCGCGGCCGTGTTTGTGATTACCCGCGCTTCGGGTGTGAACCTTACCTACGGTTTTTTGAGCCAAAGCCTGGTTTATAACCTCATTATGCTCAGCATTTTGTTCCTTTTTGGATTGTCGCTGATGGGAGTTTGGGAAATGACCGCTCCCGGCATGAACGTTGCTGCCAAAAGCACATCCAAACAGGGTTATGCCGGTTCATTCTTTGCCGGCATCTTCGCCTTCCTGATGGGATTTTCCTGCATGGGTCCTTTCATGGGACCCGCGCTGGAAGTGGCGGTGCGGCTCTCTTCGCCAATGTTGGTGCTGTTTTTCCTGCTCATCGGCTTCGGTTTCGCGCTGCCCTTCATCATCATCAGTCTTTTCCCAAAAGCACTCAAACTCATTCCCAAACCGGGTGAATGGATGAATATTTTCAAGGAAACCATGGGCTTCGTGCTCATGTATCTGGTTTGGAAATATTTCTCCAACGTGTGGGGGCTCACCAAAAGCGGGCCCTACATGCTCAACACAGCTATCTTCATCGTATTCCTTGGCTTCGGCGCCTGGCTCTACGGACGTTTTGTGCGTCCCGAAAACAAGAAATGGGTGCAGATTGTTTTGGGACTCGCCGCTGTGGCTGTAATCGCCTGGGCTGCTTGGAACTACCTGCCTTGGGATGAAAGCATGCGTCCAAAGGAAAGCGCCACGCTCTCCGCCGATGGACTGCAAGCCGCTGAATATGAAGGTTTTTACGTGTTCAACGAAGAGGCTTTTGAAAAGCTGATGGCTGAAGGCAAACCCGTGTTTTTGGATATTGGCGCCGCCTGGTGTCAAAATTGTAAAACCAACATGAAAAAGGTTTTAAGCCAACCTGATATCCAGCAGGCTTTTCAGGAAAAAGGGGTGACCCTTTTCTACGGTGATTTCACCAAGGAAGATCCCATCCTGAAACAGTGGCTGGAAAAAGAAGGCAGCATCGGTGTGCCCTTTAACGCGCTCTACATTCCGGGTGAACAGCCCATCAAAATGAGCGAACTTTTCAGCAAAAAGGAACTGCTGGACGCCCTGGACAAGATAAAACTGGAGAAAAACTGATGAAACGACTTCTTTTGGCCGCGCTCGCCGCTTTAACCTTATTGGCATTTACTGCCTGCGACCGCTTCCCACATATATTCGATCCACCCCAAGACGAGGATTTGGATGCGCTGCTTTTCCAACCTCTGAACCAAGCCTTGCAAAACCAGCCGGAAGCCGGAATTGATGAATTAATGCAATATTTCGCGGACGATTACATGCATTCCGGAATCAGCAAGGCAGAGCGTCGCGACTGGCTGGAAGGCATTTTTAGAGACCACCCCAACGCTTTTGCCAGCGCCAACCTGATTGAAATACAGAAGCTTTCTGATTTGCTGTATGTAAGCTCATGGCGTCTATATATATCGGAAGCCGAAACTGTAATCGCGGACAGCAGTTTTGTGGGTGATGAAGCCATCAAACGTGACGGACGCTGGATGTTGCGCGGAAACCAGGCAAGCTGCGTGGTGCCAAACCCCAAACAGCGCGTGATTATCGAATATTTCACCTTCCCGAACTGCCCAAACTGTCCTCCGGTGGAAGCTGAGCTGCAACACCTGCAATTGGATTATCCAAACAACCTCAGCTTTCTGGAATATCACATCACAGGACCCTTGCAAATCCCGGGTGAAGGAACTCACAGCTATTACGGAGTCACCTCCGCGCCCACAACCATTTTCCAGGGTGAAACCAAACTGAGCGGCAGCGCCCCTGAAACTTTGGCGGAATTTGCGCCTCTGGTTGCCAGCCTTGCCGAAGTGGAATGTTTGGCAGAGTATTCCAATCTCAGCTATTGGGTTCAAGGACAAACTGTTACCGGTTCCATCAAGTTGAATCTTTCGCCCCAGGTGCCCAATTGGAGCGATTTGGTGCTAAACGTTGTGCTGATCGAACGTCAAGCCAGCCATCCCATCCAGCAGCACCCCATGCATAACCTCGTACGTGCCAAAAACATGATAAACATTGGTGGCACAGACCTTTCCCAGCCTGTAAACTTTGTTTTAAACGCGTCTGAAAATATCCCGGACGACGCTTTTCTGGTGATTTTTGCCCAGCATCGCCCGGCCTCATTTGCAAATAATGCCAGGATTTACGGCGGAATCGAAGTGCCAATTTCCCGCTGAAGCTTCCCCGGTTCAATCCGCTCTTGGTTCGTGAAGATATCTCTCTCGTCTCGCCTTCGTAAGTCCCCCGTCCATGGACGGGTATCCAACGAGTGCGAGGCGATCAAGAATACTTTGGGAATCAAGAACGAATCCAAAAAGAAGAAAATGCTTTAAAAAATACAGATATCAGGAGACGAGACATGAAAAAATATCTTCTTCTCATCAGCCTTATTGTTGTGGCCATCGGCTTGCTGGCCAACGAGATGCCTCAATTTCGCCTGCCCAACGAGGCCGGCAAAAACGTAAACCTGGAAGACATCCTTGGAAATGGTCCCGTGATTGTGGATTTTTGGGCAGACTATTGCCAACCCTGCAAACAGGCGATGCCCGCTTTCACCGAGCTTCAACAAAAATATGAAACGCTCACCGTGGTGCTGGTTTCCCTGGACGCGCCCAAAAACCAGGCTCGTGCCAAGAACTATATCAAGAGCAAAGCTTATGATTTTATAACACTTTACGATCCCGACAAAACCTTGGCAAAAAAACTTAATGTGAGCGAACCGCCCCACACCTTCATTCTTTCTCCGGAAGGCGAAATCGTTTTTGAACACAAAGGCTACACCGCTGGCACCGAAAAGGAATATGAAGCCAAAATCCGCGAAGTGCTGGGCCTGCACGAACACGAAGATTGCGATTGTGGCGGAGACTGTGATGATTGCGACGATGACCACGATCACAGCGACAAACAAATCCACAAGGACAATTCAAAATCTGAATTACAAGAAAAGGACATTCATAAACCATGCACAGACAAAAACTAACTTTTTTAATCCTGCTGCTGGCATTATTTTTACCCCTGGCAGCACAAAACACACTACAGTTAAATGGAACAAATGAAGCCGGTTTAACTTATCGTACCGCGCCTGATTCCCTGAACACATATTTCTATAACAGTTTTGCTTTCGGCTTGGATTACAAAGGTTTCAGCTTCGGCATGAAGTTTAATGCCGGGCTTCCATATTATCCCCTGGAACAAAGCGGACTGCTGGATGAACTGAGTCCCGAAAGCCTGGAAATGGGCTGGCAAGAACTCTATGCTGCATATTCCAGAGGAGCTTACAGCATCCACGGTGGCATCATGGAAGAAAGCTTTGGCAGCGGCATCGTTTTTCGCAGCTATGAAAATCCGGAAATGGACCTGGACTACCGTGTCACCGGATTCAGATTTGCCTACGATGATCTCTTCCGTCTCAAAACACTCTACAGCGGCTATCCCAATCCCGACGCGCCTGGTAAGCTGGATCTCGCCTATGGCGCTGATCTTGAAGTGCCCGTTTTGAACTTTATGACCCTGGGCACCAGCTTTGTGGGCATGCAAACCCTGCTTGGCAATTCCTATCGCCAGGACGATGTTTTGGGAGCCAGAGCCCGCCTCATGTTATACTTTTTGGATTTCTCCGCGGAAACCGCTATTCGCGACGACAAAAATAAAGACGGCACAATCAATGGCAAAGCCCTTTATCTGACTGCATCATCAGGATTTGGACCGGTGCAATTCGGCGGAGCTTACAAGCTTTACGATAATTTTGAATATCGTAACCGCCTGCAGGACTTGCCCTTGGCAAATCACCACAACGAAACCCTCGCCGACAGCCAAGGCTCCGGACGAGACGAAATTGGTTTCCAAGCTTGGACCAATATCGCACTCTGGCGCGGCATGAACCTGGAACTGGACTATGCCGAAGCCTGGGATTCCGCCCGTGAAAAACGCATGAACGATGCTTACGCCGGCTTGG
>JAAYKA010000106.1 GCA_012522635.1 Candidatus Cloacimonadota bacterium | reverse complement strand
GGCAGCCACATGTTCACGGTGAGTCCGAAAACGTGGTAAAGGGGCAGCATGCTCATGCAACTGTCATCAGGAGAAATGCCGAAAACCTGGATGCTGGCTTCCACATTGCTGAGAATATTGCGGTGGGTAAGCTGGACGGCTTTGGGCTCTTTTTCGCTGCCGCTGGTGAAGAGAATCACACTGATCTGTTTATCCGAACCACCGTGAACCATGGTTTTCAGGATGGGGGTGGGCAGTTTGGACATGGCTGCGGCTTTGAGTTTGTCTACGAGGGTCACCTTGGAGAGAATATCTTCCACAAATATCATGTGATCAATGGGTTCCAGATCGAGCTTTTCCAAGAGTTTCCGGCTGGTGAGAATGGTTTTGAAATGGCATTTTTCGCGGGCGTAGTGGCAGTTTTCGATGGCGCCGGTGGAATAGTTAATCATGACGGGAACCTTTCCATTCATCAGGGTTCCCAGAACTCCAAGCATGCAGCCAACTGAGGTGGGAAGCAGGATTCCCACATATCTTCCTCTTATTTTGGCAAGGCTGCTCTTCAGAATGAGCGACGCGATGAGCATTTTCGAATATGTGAAATCCTGCCCGGTGGCTTGGTCATACACGGCGATTTTTTTGCCATATTTTTTGGCGGATTGGATGAAGCGTTGGTGAAGCATCATAACTCCTTGCTATTTGATGATATGCAGCCAATCCCGCAGGAGAAAATCCAGCCTGCCGATGAGCAGCGAGATGCGGGCCATGACCGTGTAACCAAATGAGGCACCAAAGCTTACCATCAAAAACCAAATTCCAATTTTGGAGGGGATTTTATAGATTCCCTCCTGTTTTTTGCTGAAATAGAAGAAGAAAACACCGCAGAGGGTTCCCACAATCAGGAGAATGCTGCCAACGATGTCAACCGGAGAGGAAAAACTGAATGGGTTCACCATGGTGGCTGCCATCTGGGACATGAAATCGGATTTGAAACTGAGCAGCATGGACATGGCGGCGGAGGTTCCAACCATCAATGCCATCGGATAGCGGCTGAGCCATTGCAATTTTGGCACCATGCGCATAAGCATGAGAATGCCAAGTGTCATCGGGATGAGAAGAACCAGGTTTCCTCTGAAATCTGTGCCAAGCTTGTTGAAAAGGTTTGGGATGAGGATATTATATATGGTATAAACCAGCCAGTAGGAAGCGGAAAGGCCGACGAAGACCTGCTCCGCGAATTTATAGAAGGGATTGTCTTTGTAAAGAAAGCTGAAGATGCTGAGGGTGAAAAAAGCCGCCAGCCAGATGCCGAAAGTGGTCATGAAATTAGCCATTGTTCGCCTCCAAAGCCAGTTTGTCCATTTTACGTTTTCTTGCGGCGCGGATGTTTCCAAACAGGATTAAAAGTAAGATGAGGATGTGGGCAACGGATTGCGGGTTCATGCCACGGCTGGCGCTACCTTCATAGCCCATGAGCAATTCGTATTCCGCGGCGGATTTGAGACCGCCAAGAAGCCCATGGAGCTGGTCTTGGTCGCTCACGTAGGGCAAAAATCCGGGTGTGCTGACAGCGGTGGTTCCACCAGCCACAGGGACGTTGAATTTTCCCTTGGCAGTCATAATCCAATCCCGCAGACCGGGGTCACCAGCGGAGAGCGAAATCACATAGCGGATATCCTTGAGCGAGCGCACTTTTTCCAGCAGGCTGATTTCCTCATATTTTTTGCCGGTGATATCGCTTGGGAAAATGGCTTTCATATTGCGTCCCATTCCCTGGATGGTGACCAGTCCGCCTGGTTTGTAACCAAGGTTCACATAGTCTTCTCCATATTGGGGCAGCTTTGCATCAGGGTTCTGAGATTTCAGTTTTTCCTTCACATCGTTGAACGCCATATCCGCCATTTGGGGTCCTTGAGGCCACATCGCTGTGGCAATCACTTTGTGACCCTTTTGCCAAGCGTGTTCGATCAGCGCCAAAGCCATGGGCTGAATCTCTGTAATCACGGATGGATCATAATCAAAGGAAATGATTACAGGCGCTCCGGCAGGAACGGATTCGATGAGATCATAAAC
Source organism: Candidatus Cloacimonadota bacterium (assembly GCA_012522635.1). Lineage (NCBI taxonomy): Bacteria > Pseudomonadati > Candidatus Cloacimonadota > Candidatus Cloacimonadota bacterium. The sequence goes on along the minus strand of JAAYKA010000106.1, from coordinate 10,280 downwards.
TTTTTGGGTGAGCGGCGTGCTTTGCGTTTTGAGCCCCAAAGGGAAAAGCATGGGCAGCATCACAGCCAAAACCAGGACGAGGAAAACGATGCGACGTTCGATGACAGTTCTCTCTGGCATTTTCATTTCCCGCCTCCCAGATAGGAGCGCTCGATGCCCAAAATGATGCGCAGCGAGGCTCCCACAATGCCCAGCGCGGCACTGATGAGAATGGCTCTCTGCGCGGCTGTGTTTGGATATTCCATGATGAAGTTTGTGAGTTCAGGCAGGCGCAGAAAGCTGAATTTATCCGGTATCCAGCCCGTGAGGAGCTGGGCGAAGCTGGTTCTGCCGAGCATAACGATTACGGCTGTAATCATCAGCAGGTTGGATTCGAAAGTGCGGATGATGAAAGCGCGATAGGCCGCGGATGCGATATAGAACGCCAAAAGTGAAAACATCGTGGCTGAAAGCGGGATGAAAGCGTTCGTGAAAAGATAGTCAAAAGGTTTTGCGCCGAGGAATTTCACAACTCCCTCACCCTGACCCAGCAACCCAGGAGTCTGTTCCATTCCCCAAAGCAGGCCAACAATCAGCATAAGTGCAAAACTGATGAGCCCGGAAAGATAATATGGCCAGTTTGGCATTTTGTTCTTGACGCGGGTGATGTTGAGATGCAGCAGACTGGCTTGACCCAGCAGGATGGCAAATCCGGAGATAATCATGAACCAATCAATGAGGGTGGATTCTATGGATGGAAATGGTTCGCGGGGAATGAATCCACCAATCAGGATTACCAATCCGGAAATGAAAGCGACAACAAGAGGTACATTTCGTTTCATTATCAACTTCCTCCTTCAAAAAAGTGTTTGAACCAGCCCCAACCGAGGATTTCCGCCACCACTCCAGCCAAAACCAGGATGATGACCAAAAGCTTTCCAAAATCGTGCCCTTTCAGGCTTCCCAATTGCTGAGGATCGCGCGAGATGTAAGCTGATGCTGCGTAAAGTTCTTCACCGATGAGAGTGTAGTCGCAGGAAACCACAAAAAAAGGCAGTTGGTGCGGCTGGCCTGTTCCGGCGGTTTGGATGGCGCCAGTGCCAAAGCCGGTTTCGGTGAGTATGAGGGATTCAGCCCAGAAAGCGCCTAAAAAGAAGTTCGCGGCAGGCTGTTCACGTAGCATGATGCCGTCCACGCCTGCCACAAAGCCAAATTGGTCGTCGCTGAGGTAAAAGATGTTTTCCTCGCGATAGGCATCTGGTCTGCCAGCTTTCATGTAAGCTTCCTTCACGGTTTCTCTGGCAGCGGACATAACCATTGAAGAGCGGCAGGGAACCAGCAATTCGGTTCCATATTCGGCTGATTTTTGGGCAAGTGGGCTCAGGATGTTCAAAGCGGCGATGGTTTGAATGTCGCCCAAATCGCTGAGGCCAGGAACGAAGAGGATGGGTTTACCTTTTTCAGTGGCGCGTCCGATGGCTTCGTCCATGCTGTCCAAACCGCTGATTCTGCGGATGAAAAGGTCTTTGCCCTTACGGCCCAAATAGATGTAATACAGGATGGCGGCGCAAACCAGACTGAGCATGATGAGCAGGGAAAGCTTGTTCATATCGAACCATTGCGCCTTGGTGGTCGCAGAGCCTGTGAAGACGCTGCTGTCGCCGGTTGCGCTGTTGTAGGAAATGAGCCTGTATTTATACGAGTCGCCGATTTCCAGGCTGGTATCAATATGCTGCCCCTGAGTGGAGAATTCGTTGAAAAACTCGTGAAAAACCCCCAAACTATCCGCTTTTTGCAGGCTCAAGGAGTCCATCTTGGGGTCAAGTTCCCATTTCAGCAAAATGGCGGTTCCATCATCCCAGGGCATATCCGAGGCTGAAAAAACAGGCTCAGCAGCCAGGGTCAGCAGCGGATAAAGCCCCACCAGAAGTAGAAAAGCTACGCTTAGTAATCTTTTCATTTCTCGGCTTCCTTGGCAGGGGCTGGGTTCAAGAAAGCGTCTCGAATCGAGCCTGCTGCTTCCACAACCGTATCAACCTGCTCCTGATTCAGAGGGTTGGTGCCTGCGGTGTTCATCATATCTGCCAGATCGCGGGTTTTTTGGAGGGCTTCCTTGAAGGCTGCGGTATTGGCATATCTTTCAGATTCCATCAAAACGAGATTCTCTGACAGTGCCTGCCAAGCCGGAGTAACCAACACCTTGGATTTTTCTGTGCTGTAATTCGTGGCGATGAGCCCGCCAACCTGGTTAACGGTTTGGCTCCAGATTCCCAAAGCGACAAACGTATAATCATTATCTTTGCCAAGCTCCAAAAGCGCGTGATCCACATTGTGTTGAAACCTGAAAAGCAAGGTCTCCAATGCATCCCAGTCGCCAGAGGCAAGCAGCGGTTGGACGCCTTGGTCATATTTGGTTGCCACTTCAGCCAATCTCAAAATCGGGGCGAATGATTGAATCTGGGCGGAAGCTGCACCCAGCCAGGCTTTGTCTTTTTTGCCAATCGCCAATCTGGAATTGGCAATCTGGGTTCCAAAAGCGAAGGCAACCCTCATGGTATCAGAGTTTGCCACATTGAACCGGGTTTGGGCAAGACCGGCAAGGTCTTCGTCTTCCAGCTTGTCCAAAGCCAGGAAAACCGAGTGGAAGGAAGGTATGGTCGCGTATTCAGACACTTTTTCCTTTCCGTCTGGCATCTTGGATTTGTTTTTGTTTTTACAGGCGGCGAAAGCCAGGATGGCCAAAACGGCCAGCAAAATGGTCAGTGTTTTTCTCATCATTTCAATCCTTTATCTATAAAACGGTGGTGGCTCCAGCGGAACCTCTGGGCTCAAAAAAGCTTCAAAACGACTCGGTGCAGGATTCGGGAGCGGGGCTGGGATGTCAATAAAAATCGATAAATAAAATTTTGAATAATGCATCAGGGCCTGTCTGCCAAACATTCTTCGCAAAGATGATAACGGCAATAGCGGTGAAAGAGTTCCATCAAACCCTGCTGCAACAGCGTGCTTTTGCTCACGGTGCGGGATTGCGATTCGCTGAGCCAGCGGTTCATAAAACGGGTGATATGGTTTTCCTGCAGGGCGGGGAAGCTTTTATAATAGTGGATGATTCTTTCTTGAGCGGCTAAGTCTGAGTGTTTTTCACCATACATATAACTGATGGGCAGGAAGATATTTATATAGATATTGCTGATCAGACCTTGACCGGGACGGGGAAGCTTTTCCGAACCGGGTAACACAGATTCTGCGAACGCTTGCGAAAAGGCTTTGAACACCTTTTTGGGTTCCGCGTTTCCACTCAACACTTTATCTTGGAAATATTCCATCAAACCCTGTCCGGAAGTGCGATGGATGAGGCTCGCCATGGCAAAAATGCGGTAGAGTGGATGTCCTTGGGGACGCACTCGGAAAAGCTGCCAGTCAATTTGGATGCGGCGCGAGAAAAAGGGCTGCCGTTCCCAAGCTTCCTGCAAAAGCCGTCGCAAACGTTCGTCCGGATGGCTCCCGCAGCGTTCCAACAATCCGCTGGAACAGCTCAGGATGGCAACCAGATCCAAGGCATCCAAACCTTCGCTCTGCCAGGCGCGGATATCTTTGAGCGGAATTGCCTGAGCCAGGTAAAGCAGGTTATGCTTGTTTTTTTCATAGCCCAGAGCCTCCATTATTCCTTCATAGAGAACCTGGTCAAAATCGCTCAAAATCAGTGCCGCACTGAAACGGCGTGCTTTATTTTGAAAACGGCGCAAACCCCAGGCTCCCAGTGTGCTTTGAAAGGAATCCGCATCCAGAGCGGAAAGCAGGTCACAAAACCCACCCCGGGCTTGCAGCGATATGGGTTCACGCTGTTCCAATAATTTGCGAATGTCATCGCTTAATTGGTTTTGCAGCTCCACAATCTCCACGGCAGCGCCATCTTCCTTCACCGTGAGGGTTTGCATGCCGGCATTCATCACCACATGCAGCACAACATTGTTGTAATAAGGGTCTTCATGGTGTTCGTGTGCCTTCCAATCGTAGCTGTTGATATGGATTTCCACGTCTCCACGCATGATTTGACCCCCAAGGTCGATCACGGCATTGCGAAAATCCGGGCCTCTGCCTGTGTTGAACTGTCCCTGATAATTCACCTGCACGGTTTTACCGCTGGCTGTTTTCAGCGGTGTGAGCAGGTGACCCGCGTCCCAAATGTGATATAGGAATTTTTCTTCCAAGCTGGCCATCAAAAATACCTTTTCAACATTTGATAGCGTTGCCGCGCGGAGCGGGACTTGTTCAGCGTGTGGGGACTGTAATCAATTGGATTGCTGAGCACGGCGATGAGGCGCATACTCTGGTCACGACTGATTTTGGCACAGCTTTTTCCATAATAATATTGTGATGCGGTTTCAATCCCAAAAATCCCCTGCCCCCATTCGACATAATTTAAATAAAGCTCCAGCATCCTGTCTTTGCTCATGATAACTTCCATCAGGACAGTCACTTGGGCTTCCAGGTATTTTCGCACCCAGTTGCGGTCTGTGGTCAAAAATATCGTGCGCGCCACTTGGTTGCTGATTGTGCTGGCGCCAAATCGGATTTTTCCAGCCTCCTGGTTTCGCCTCCAAGCCTGTTTAATCATATTCCATTCAAAGCCGAAATGCTTGTAATAATTTGCGTCTTCGATGGCAATGACCATTCGCACTGTGGAAGGTGGGATATTTTCGAGGCTGATGTTTTCCCTTTTGTGCCAATCATAGCCACGGATTAAGTGTCTCTGCAGCATCAAAGGTGTTAGCGGCGGATCCACAAAGCTGTAGATGACACAAAAGATGGCAATGATGACCCAAAACCCCAGATGGGCAAAAAATATGCCACGCAGGATTCTGACTACTGGCTTGCGCTTCTTCAATGGATTTGAGTGTTTTACCGCACAGAACGGCAAAAATCAAAATTAAGTGATATGTGGTTTTGACCGGATTTGATTCACTCCTGAACCTGGGATTTATTGACGTAGGAAGCCAAGCGGGCTTTGCGACGGGACGCGGTACGTTTGTGAATCACGCCTTTTTTGGCAGCTTTGTCCAGTTGGGAATAGATTTCGTTCAAAAGAGCTTCTTTTTCTTCGGCGGGCATATCGGTCCGAAGCTGCTTGTCCAGCGTTCTAATTGTGCGTTTTACATAGTTGTTGCGGGCTTGACGTTTGGCGTCAGTTTTCATTCTTTTCATTGGGGACTTAGTTCTTGGCATTTTTCACCTCAAGTTTTGTTAATCGTTTGAGACAGGATTAAATGAGGCCAGTTTTTGTCAACATTTATTCAATCCTCTCAGAAGGGCGATAAGTTTTTGAGCTTGACGCGCGGAGCTCAGTTCGGCATTATCCGCCTGATTTTTATCGTTTTCACCAGCTTCCCAAGCCTCATAAAGTGATTTTAACTTTGCACCCGCGAGCGCGGTTTCATCAACATCAAAACAGGCTCCATGCCCATATTTATTGATGAGTTCCTCCGCTTCTCCGCCTCTGGGACCCAAACAGAAAATACGGTTTCCCGAACCTATATATTCAAAAAGCTTGGAAGTCAGCATGCCCTGGAAGCCATCATAATAGTTGATTAAAAGCAGCAAAAGCTCGCAATCGGCGATTTCAGCCAAGGCTTGCTGATGGGGTAAAAACCCAGATATTGAATGCTGTCCGGGCAAATTATCAGCCAGGAATTTACGTTGATTCTGGCTCAGAGCCGTGCCAACGAATCTCAGCTCAAAATCCTTTCCCGCCAGAGCATTTTTGATAAGCTTGACGGCTTCTTCAAACCTTTGTCCCTCAGTGAGATTGCCCACATATTTTATCCGATATTTGGAGGTTTTCTCCTCAGCTTCAGAAACCGGAACAGGCTGAAATCCACTGTAGATTACCTCGGTATTTTTCGAAGGCAGTTGCGAAGCCAAATGATTTGACACAGCGATATTTAAATCGGCTGATTTCGCCACTTTTTGTTCCAGACGCCGCTGCAGATTCAAACTGAATTTCGATGGCGGATTCAGCTTTAAATAATAAATTGAACTCCAGGGGTCACGCCAATCCGCAACCCACTTAACATTATGCCGCTGTTTGAGTTTCAGTCCCACCAGATGAGTGGAATGAGGCGGTCCGGTCGTGATTACCAGATCGACAGGGTTTTTACGCAAAAACCGGGTGGCATGGCGCAGCGCGGAAGGGTTCCAGATTTTGCGCACGTCCGGAATAATCAGGTTCAATCTGGTCCAAACCAAGGCTTTTTTCAACGGGCTGGCATTGGTTTCCAAATCAAGACTTCCGTGGGGCAGTTCGCTTTTTTCCCCGAAAAGAAGTTTCCAAAATTTCGACAGACTGGGCGCTTCGCTGCGCAGAACCCGCACTTCGGGTGGGATTTCTTTCAACAAACTTGTGTCCTGCACGGGATGGTCACCACCCTCAGTGGTCAAAACCGTCACCTCAAAACCCGCGTCCACCAGCTCTGGCAACCATTTCAGCCATCTTTGCACAGCCGCGCCGCCACAGGGTGGGAAATAATAACTGATTAACAGGATACGCATCAGGCGCTCAGAATCAGGTCTGCCAGTTTTTGCCAGGAAAAGCGCTCAATATAGGCTGGAATATTTGGCGCCATCGCCTGCTTCATGTTTTCCTCAAAATAGCGAATCAAAGCTCCAGCCAGGAGTTCAGGGTTGTCTGGCGCAACCAGCAGCCCGGTTTTTCCGGGGTCGATATATTCGCTCAAGCCGCCCACATCAGACGCGATTACCGGCACTCCAAAGCTGTAAGATGTTGCAATCACACCGCTTTGGGTGGCACTTTTATAGGGCAGAACGCAAACTTGAGATTGCTGAAAAACCGACGCGATTTCGTCATTTTCAATATACCTAAAACGTGCGTCCACAGCCTCTTCCAGACCTAATTGGCGAATGAGCCGCAGATATTTTTCAGGCTTGCCATAAACTTCACCGGCAATCAACAAACGCAGGTTGGGAACACGTTTACGGGCTTGTTTAACCGCTTTCAGCAGCACGTCCAAACCTTTGTAAGCCTTAATGAGACCAAAAAACAAAGCGGTAGTAGCGGCTTCATTTTCCTGCGGGGAGCTGTCCTGCGCGCCCACATAGCAATCGTAGATGGGATGAAAGCCCTGAACACCTTTGGCAGAAATATCCGCAGGCATTTTTCTGGCTAAATCTTCGAACGTGGCTCCGGAAAGCGTTACGATTTTATCACAATGCTTAAAAAATGCTTTCGAAAGCATGTCCGCGCCTGGCCATTTTTCATGAAAATCCACATTGTGAGCCAGGCAGATGCGTTGGATGTGTGGCAGGCGTTTGCAAATCCAGGTGTAGCTCGGCGCGAACCAGGGTAAAAACCACGAGACAATCAGCAGGTCTGGCGCCCAGGCCTTGATGCTCTGAACCGCTTTCTTCCAGCTCGCGGGCAAATATGGTGTGAAAACCCGCTCCACTGTGACGTTTAAGTCTGCCGAAAAGCTGGCAGTCTGCGAACTTCCCGGGAAAATAAGCTTTGGATATTGGCTCTGAAAAGTGTAGAATCGGACTTCATTTTCCTGCGCTTGAAATTCCTGCCCAAGCATCAACGCGAATTGGGAAATCCCACCTCTGAACGGAGGTGCCGGCCCCAAAATCGCGATTTTTTTCATGAAATCAATCTCTGCCCTGCAGGAAAAAACGTTTCACTAACTCCGGATCGTCATATTTTCCAAAAAGAGCCATCAGTTTCAGGCGAACTTTAGCGCCTTTGAGGTCTCCAGCCAACATGCAACCCATATCCTCAAGGTGTTTTCCGCCGCCCTCATATCCATATTCAGAAAGCACGCGGCCTGTGTTGCAACGGGAGCAAATTGCCACCAGGATGTTCTTTTTCAGCGCGTTTCTAATCTCGTCCAAGAGGCTGCAAGGCAGGTTCCCACGCCCGAAAGCCTCAATCACAATGGCTTTGACGCCGCTTTCCACCGAGCTGCGAATATGCCTGCCATCCATTCCTGCCACAGCTTTTATCAAATCCACCGCGGTGTCCAGCTTGTCCGTCCAAACGTTTTCCCGGAAAAGCGTGCTGCGATGATACACAATCGTGTCTGGATCCACGCTGCCCAGAGGACCGTAATCCACCGAACGGAAAGCATCAACCTTGCCGGTGTCAAACTTCATAACGTCACGCGCGGTGTGGATTTCATCATTCATCACAACCAACACACCCTTGTCTGTGGAATCGTGATGGCTGGCAACTCTCACGGCTCCAATTATGTTTCGGGGTCCATCCAAACCAATGTCACTTCCGCTGCGCATGGCAGCAGTGAAAACCACCGGTTTGCGCGTGGTGAGCACCAGGTCACACAAAAAGGCGGTTTCCTCCAAAGTGTCTGTGCCGTGGGTGATTACGACACCATCATAATCCATGATGCGCAGGTCGATGAGTTTTGCCAGTTCCAGCATCATCTGCGGTGTAATATAAGGACTGGGCAGGTTGAGATATTCCATCACATCGATGTTTGCCACGCTGTTGAGTTGGGGAAATTCCCGTAACAAATCTGCAAATTCCGAGCTCGGAACCACTCCCATGGAGCCTTTCGCCTTCATGGAAATTGTCCCTCCGGTGAGGATAATCAACACATTTTTCAAGTTATTTTCTGAATTCATTTCTACTTGTTCCTGTATTTAATGGGGTCGCTGTGTCCAGCTTGGGTAAAAGCTTTCAAGCGCAGGCGGCAGCTTTCGCATTCGCCGCAGGCTTCTTCGTTGCTAACGTAGCAGCTCCAACTATGTTCAAAAGGCGCCCCCAATTCCATGCCCAGCTTCACTATTTCCGCTTTGCTGAGGTGCAAAACCGGCGTCACAATTCGTATGGGAACCAAGTTTTTGGTCCCGGTCTCCACCACTTTTTCAAAAGCCCGGAAAAACACTTCCCGGCAGTCTGGATATCCGCTGCTATCTTCTTCCACCGCACCGATATAGATGGAATTCGCGCCCAAAACCTCCGCCCAGGAAACAGCCGCGCACAGCAAATTTGCGTTGCGAAAGGGAACGTAGGTGGAAGGCACTTCACCAGTTGGATCTTGTGCGGGGATTTCCTGCTCAAAATCTGTGAGCGAAGAACCGCCAATGCGGGAAAGCCAGTCCCAGTTTATCACTTCGGCGCGTTTGGGATGGTAATGTTGGCAAATGGCTTCAAAGCTTGCTAGCTCTTTTTTTTGGGTGCGCTGACCGTAGCTGATATGCAGGAAATTCAATTCCTCACTGTCTCTGGCAGCCACCGCGGCGCTCACCAAACTGTCCAGCCCGCCGCTCACAAGAACGATTGCTTTGCTCATCAAAAACTTCCGCAATTTTTATTTCTTCTCACTTTCAGGTGCAGTCCTATTTTGTCAAGTACGGTTTTTCGCCTCCCGCTCCGCAAACCAAATCAATGTGCGCAGCGTGGGTTCTATTGAATGGTTAAAAAATGGTGCCTCTTGCTTGCCCCCTTATGTCTTCCTTATGTTTATAAAGGTAAACATTGGGAATATATAGGTTTAGCGCCTTGATGACCGTTTTTCAGCAGACTCGTTCTTATATATGGATGCGCTCTAATAGTTGGAGCCGCTCTTTATTCCGGCTCGATAGCATCTTGGCCTCTCCTCCTCAACAGTCCGACCATGGCCGGGGGGCTGACGAGTATCTCTTGAGAAATTTTGCTGTGTGAATAAAGGGTGAGGCAGGCAAGCTTGTCGTTAGCGTTCAGGCGAGCCATAAAGGTCTCTGCTCCATTTCCGCTCAGCCACAATTTTTTTGGGTTATTTTGTTTGCTTTTTCGTTGTTTTGGATTAACATATCTATTGAGATTCATTGCCTCTTGTCTTGATTGTGAGACTTGGCAGGAGTCGAGTTTTGGCATAATATCATAACGTTATTTGGCTGACCTCAGCTTGTTTTTCGTTATTTTATCGAGCCAAAGCAAGGAAATTCAGAAATATTTTTCACATCGTAACCAGTTCTGTTTAAATCAGTTGCGACAATGGTGAAAAAAGTATGTGGGACAATATCAGATTTTTATCTTGACAGAAAAACGCCCCCTGAATAATTTGACCGAACGTGCGCTTGAGACGCTCAGTTTTCCGGCGCAGAGATCTTTACAAGAATATAGAGTGGGAATGAGTGGGAAAAGCTCTTGTCAATTTCTAATCATTATACATGATGGAGAGTTTGATCCTGGCTCAGGACGAACGCTGGCGGCGTGGATTAGGCATGCAAGTCGAACGGTATGGTGCTTTCGGGCATCAGAGAGTGGCGAACGGGTGAGTAACACG
>JAAYKA010000105.1 GCA_012522635.1 Candidatus Cloacimonadota bacterium | reverse complement strand
CCCACCGCAATATTCTCAGCAATGTGGAAGCCAGCATCCAGGTTTTCGGCATTTCTCCTGATGACAGTTGCATGAGCATGCTGCCCCTTTACCACGTTTTCGGACTCACCGTGAACATGTGGCTGCCTCTGGTTTTGGGCAACAGCATGGTGGCTCATCCCAATCCGCTCGAATACCATAAAATCAGCTCTCTGGTGAGAAAATACAAATTAACCTACATGGCAGCGACCCCTGCTTTTTTCTATGGTTATCTCCAAAAATCCGAACCCGGAGATTTTTCCAGCATCCGTTTTGCGATTGCCGGTGCGGACAAACTGCCAGACAAAGTTTATGACGGATTCCTCAAAAAACACGGCATCTCCATCTTTGAAGGATATGGCACAACCGAAACTTCGCCCGTGATTTCAACAAACCATCCCGGAGCCCACAAAATTGGCAGCATCGGAAAACCCATCCCAGGTGTGAGAGTCCGCATTGAAGACATCGAAAGCGGAGAAACTCTGGGCCCTGATCTCGAGGGAAAAATCCTCGTGAAAGGCGATCTCGTTATGGAAGGTTATCTCAACGACATCGAAGAAACTTCACGGCGCATCAGAGGCGGTTGGTATGACACCGGAGACATCGGTCTCATCGATAAAGACGGATTCCTCTGGCACCGCGGACGGCTCAAACGTTTTGTGAAAGTGGGCGGTGAAATGGTTTCGCTGGTCAAGGTTGAGGATGTGCTCAGCCATCTTCTGCCAGAAGATGTGATTTGCTGCGTGGTGGACATCCCAAATCCCACCAAAGGCGCGGATGTTGTGGCAGCCGTCGCCACCGGAAATTTTGACAAAGGTAAGATTCTCAAAAAGCTCAAAAAAGAACTGCCAAGCATTGCCGTACCGCGCCAATTCTATGTTATTGATGATATTCCGATGATGTCCAGCGGCAAGGTTAATTTCCGCGAAGTGGAAAAAATCTGCCGCGATCTAAGCGCCAAAGGAGCAAAAAAATAAACACGCAACCTGACATAAAAACCCTCTTCGAACTGTTGCCCGGTCTGGAGCAAACCTTAAAAGATACCGCGGAGTTAATCAGCTCCCGCGGTTGGGGTGAAGCAAATGCTGGCAACCTTTCGCTGAACCTAACTGAAGCGCTCACACCCCATTTTGGTGCAGGCACCTGGTTTCTGGTTTCTCAAACCGGAAGCCGCTGGCGCCACGTGGCTCGAAATCCCTTGCCCCACCTCGTTTTGATTAAACTGGCAGATGAAAGTGAAGAATATTTCCCCGCCCAAGCCAAACCCACATCCGAATGGAGCTGCCACAAGCTTTTGCAGAAACATTTTCTGGCCACAGGCAGCGAAGACCGCGTGGTGCTTCATTCCCATCCCAACAGCGTTATCCTGCTCAGCCAGATGGATTTGGCCAAGGATGAAGCAAAGCTCAATTCCTGCCTGCGGGAAGCCTTGGCAGAGCTGGAACTCTTTCTGCCGGATGGAGTTGCCATCACCGGCGCGGCACTTCCAGGCTCACAGAAACTTGCTTTGGGCAGTCTGGATGTGATCGGGAAGCGCAAAGCCCTTATCTGGCAGGGACATGGTTTGGTTTGTACCGGCAAGCATCTGGATGAAGCACTGGACTATATGGAAGTGGTGGAAAAAGCAGCAAACATCGCGCTCGGCAAATTTTTCTTGACGAAAATGCCCCTTCTGGATTAGTATTTTTATATAGACATCGAAAACAAGGAGCTTTTCAAATGCGTAATATTTTTCTAACCCTGCTGTTTCTGACGCTCTCGACTTTTTTGCTCGCGCAGCTCACATATAGCGATAAAATTCTCGCCTCCGCCCAAAGCGGTCATCCCGAAGGCCAATTTCAGCTTGGAGTTTGCCTCCAGGATGGTCTGGGTGTGGATGTGAACCTGTCCGAGGCTGTCAGGTGGTACACCCTGGCCGCCAAACAGGGACACGCAGGCGCCCAAAACAACCTTGCCTATTGCCTTTACAACGGTTTGGGAACCGCGATGAACAAAAAAGAGGCAGCCAGCTGGTATCGCCAAGCCGCGAACCAAAACATTGCCACAGCTCAATATGGACTGGGAGTCTGCTTTTTCAACGGCGAAGGCGTAACAAAAAACCAGCGTGAAGCCATTAAATGGTACGATATGGCAGCCGCAAACGGAAACCTCAACGCCCAACACAGCCTGGGACGCAGCTTTTTCGATGGCACCGGTGTGGAGCAGAACAAAACAACCGCCCTGCGCTGGTTTCGCCAAGCCGCGGATAAAGGGCATATCCAAGCCATGAACGATCTTGCCTATTGCTATAAATATGGTGAAGGCGTCAATGCCAACGCCACTGAAGCTTTCGCCTGGTATGCCAAAGCTGCTGACACTGGCGACGCTTTTGCTCAATATAATCTGGGACTGGCCTATGCCGATGGAGACGGCGTTAAAGCCGACAAAGAAGAAGCCTTCAGATGGATTGCCAGTGCCGCCGGACAGGATTATCCCGATGCCCACTACCAGCTTGCACTCATGAACCTTAAAACCGACCCCGCTGAAGGATTTAAATGGCTGCTCGGAGCCGCTCAGTTGGGTCATCGCGAAGCCCAATTTATGTTGGGTCAAACCTATTTCGCCGGCGAAATAATCGACCAAGACCAAGCTGAAGGAGCCAAATGGTTTCTGAAAGCCGCAGACCAGGGACATCCTCAAGCCCAATACGAAGTTGGTAATTGCTACGCTTTTGGAGAAGGGATTGAAGAAAACGCCTATGAAGCATTCTTCTGGTTTTCGCTTGCCGCGGCAAACGGTGAAACTGACGCCGAGGAAGCCCGCAACCTGCTTGCCACCATGTTCAGCGCGCAGGATATAGACAACATCCAGCAAAGAGCGGAAGCTTGGTTTAAACAACACTATTCCGAAAAATAAACATTAAAATATCAGTTCAGCCGCCGGACCCAAATCCGGCGGTTTTTTTGCTGGTTTATCTGATTGCAGAGTAGTGAAAGTGGATTTTCTCCCAAATGGAATCCAAAAACACATCGCATCCTTGCTTCCATCTTGCTTCGCCTGCCACTTCCTGATTTCGAACACTCCCCCACCCCCCGACCGTGGTCGGACATCCGGGGAGGGCGAGTCGAATGGAATTCGTTCTGGAACAAAGAGCGAAGCAAGCTGAGACCCGGAAATTAACGTCATAAACCAAAAACCACGTGAGCCTCTTTTTTTGCTGGTTTAATCACGGTTTTCCGCTTGGTTCTTGCTTGCCGCCTTATGTCTCCCTTATGTTTCAAAAGCCAAATATAAGCGACAGAAAGGTTTAGGGCTTATGAGATGGTTTTTTAACAGACTCGTTCAGATTTGTGGGCTGCGAAATATTCATTCTCCAAAACTTTTTCAGCCTTGGTTTTCACGATGCTATTGACAATTTGTGGGCATTCACAGATTTGTACTTCAAACAAGAATCAAGGAAAAATCATAATGAGTAAAAAGGAACGCACGGCAATCCAGCCGACGCGCGAAGAAAACTATGCGGAATGGTATCAGCAGGTAATCCGTGCCGCCGATCTGGCTGAAAACAGTGAAGTTAGGGGCTGCATGGTAATCAAACCCTGGGGCTATGCCATTTGGGAAAATATCCAAAAAACGTTGAATGAAATGTTTCGTGAAACTGGGCACCGCAACGCCTATTTTCCGATTTTCATACCCAAAAGCTATTTTGAAAAGGAAGCCGAACACGTTGAGGGTTTTGCCAAAGAATGCGCCGTGGTGACCCACAGCAAATTGGAAGAGGATGGCAAAGGCGGCTTGAAACCCGCTGGAGAGCTCACTGAAGCTTACATTGTGCGCCCCACATCTGAAACCATCATTGGCGCCTCCTTCGCAAAATGGGTGAATTCCTACCGCGATTTGCCTCTACTCATAAATCAATGGGCAAACGTTGTGCGTTGGGAAATGCGCACCCGGCTGTTTTTGCGCACCACGGAATTCCTTTGGCAGGAAGGACATACAGTGCATGAAACCAGTGAGGAAGCGATGGAGGAAACCCTGCAGATGCTGGATGTTTATGCCAGCTTCGCGCAGAATTTTTTGGCCATTCCGGTCATTAAAGGTGAAAAAACGGAAGGGGAAAAATTTCCCGGAGCCGTGAATACATATAGCATTGAAGCGATGATGCAGGATAAAAAGGCGCTACAATCCGGAACCTCCCACTTTTTGGGACAGAATTTTGCCACCGCCTCCGGCATCCGCTTCCAAAATCGCGAAGGCGAATTTCAGCATGCCTGGACAACATCCTGGGGTGTTTCCACCCGCCTCATCGGAGCCTTGATTATGGCTCACAGCGATGATGACGGGCTGGTTTTACCTCCTAAAATTGCTCCTTCGCATATCGCAATTGTGCCCATCCACCGTGATGAAACAGAACGTGAAGCGGTGATGGCAATGGCGGAAAAAATTGAGAAATCCTTCAAAAATACAAGGTTTGAAGGTGTGAGAGTCTATACCGAACTGGACAACCGTGACCTCACCTCCAGCGAACGCAACTGGTATTGGATTAAAAAAGGCATTCCCTTGCGCATCGAAATTGGCCCCAGAGACGTGGCTTCAAACTCGGTAATGATTGCCAGACGCGACCTTGGACCCCGTGAAAAACAATCCGTGGCGATGGATGACGTGGTGGATTATTGCCTCAAAACCTTGAGCGAAATCCAGAGCAATATCCTGGAGCGGGCTTTGAAATTCCGGCAGGATAATACGGTGAAAATCGATACAAAAGAGGATTTCTATTCCTTTTTCACCCCCAAAAACACCGAATTGCCTGAAATCCACGGTGGCTTCGTCCTTTCCCACTGGTGCGGATGCCCGGATTGCGAAGAAATAATCAAGGACGATTTGAAAGTTACTATTCGCTGCATTCCATTCGATGCCGAAGAAGAAGATGGAAAATGCATCAACTGCGGAGCCCAAAGCAAACGCCGCGTTGTGTTTGCAAAATCATATTGATATGTATAAAAGTGCCGTCGTAACCATCGGCAACGAAATCCTGCTGGGCACTACGCTGAACACGAACCTGACCTGGCTGGCGCGGGAATTGGCAGCAATCGGTCTGCCGGTGGAGTTTTCGCTCACGGTGAAAGACGAGCCCGAAGCCATTTCCCAGGCGCTGAAACAGGCTTGGGAAACCTGCGATGTGGTGATTACCACCGGTGGTTTGGGACCCACAGAGGACGACATCACCAAAAACTCGATAGCTTCCTTTTTCGGCGCAGAGCTGGTTTTTGAGCCCGAAATCTGGGAAGAAATCCAGAAAATGTTCGCTTTCCGCAAGATGAAGGTGCCAGAGTGTAATCGCTGCCAGGCAATGGTTCCCACGCATTTCAAGGCTTTGAAAAATGAGCGTGGAACCGCGCCGGGGCTGTTTTTTGAGGATGGCTCCAAGAGCTTTTTCGCCTTTGCCGGGGTTCCTCTTGAAATGAAGCATGTTTTTGAAAACCAAGCCAAACCGCTGCTTTTAGAAAAATATGGCAACTCAAACCAGGTCTGGCAATACACACTACATACCTTTGGGGTTTCCGAATCCGCTCTGGCAGAGCTTTTAGCGGATTTCCCCAAGCCCGGAGGCATTGATTTGGCATGGCTGCCTCAAACGGGAAGGGTTGATCTGCGTTTTTACGGCTTGGCTAAAAATGCCGTGGAAGAAACTGCCAATCGCTGCAACGCTTTAATTGAAAACTATGTCTGGGGCAAAAATGAGGACACGCCCGCGCAGGTTTTGCTGAACATATTGCAAGAACAAGGCTTGCAGCTTTCCGTGGCGGAATCCTGTACAGGTGGCTTGGCGCAAAAAATGATAACAGACGTGCCCGGAGCCTCTGAATATTTTTTGGGAGGTGTGGTCAGCTATTCCAACAGCTTGAAACAAAGTTTGTTGGACGTGAACCCCAAAACTCTTTTAGAGCAGGGTGCGGTGAGTGAACAATGCGCTCAGGAAATGGCTTTGGGAATAAAAAACTTGACAAAATCTCATGTGGGAATATCAGTGACGGGTGTAGCCGGTCCGGATGGCGGCACTCGCGAAAAGCCGGTTGGGACCGTTTGTTTTGGTTTTTCAGATTTACAAGGGACCTGGAGCATCACCCACGCTTTCAATGGAGATCGTGAATCCATCAGGTTTAAAGCGGCTGAATTTGTGATCCTGACCCTGATAAAACATTTAAGGAGAACCAAATCTTGACAGTGTTAATCATTGGTGGCGGCGGGCGTGAACATGCTTTGGCAGCAGCGATTGCCAAAGATGGAGTCAAAGTTTTTGTGGCTCCCGGAAACGCGGGAATTGCCCGTGAATTTGATTGTCTTTCCCTCCCAAACGTGGAAGCGGTTTTGGATTGGTGTGTATTAAATCATCCAAAATATGTTGTGTTTGGTCCGGAACAACCTCTGGCGGAAGGCTGGGCGGACATTTTGGAAAAAGCAGGAATTGCCTGTGTGGGACCCAGCAAAAAAGCAGCAAAGATTGAAAGCAGCAAAGCTTTTGCCAAGGATTTGATGGCAAAAAACGACATCCCAACAGCTTCTTATGAATGTTTTGAGAACCCGGAGCAAGCAAGAAAACAAATCCTTTCTCAACCCAAATATCCCATCGTGATTAAAGCGGATGGGCTTGCCGCGGGAAAAGGTGTGGCAGTGGTCGAAAACGAAGCGGATGCTGTGAAGTTTTTGGAGTCAATATCCGGTAAAGTGGTTTTGGAAGAATTCCTGGAGGGCTGGGAAACTTCGCTGTTTGCCATTACAGACGGTGAAAGCTTTAAAACCACGCTGTTCGCAAGAGACCACAAGCGTTTGATGGATGGAGACTTGGGACCAAACACCGGTGGGATGGGTGCGTTTTGTCCTGTTCCAGAAGCCGAGGCTTGGCGCGATGAGATTGAACAGCGCGTTATCTCCCCAACTTTAGATGCTTTGCGTGAGCTGGGAACACCCTTTAAGGGATTTCTCTATTGTGGATTGATGATTACAAAAGAAGGCCCCAAAGTTTTGGAATACAATTGCCGCTTGGGTGACCCCGAAACCCAAGCCCTGCTTCCGCTTCTAAACACACCCTTCACAGAGATTTGCGAAGCCATCACGTCCAAAAAGGTTCATGAACTGAAACTGGAGTGGAGCCAAGAAAGCAGTGTTTGCGTGGTTTTGAGCTCCCAAGGTTATCCGGGAAGTTTCAGCACAGGACATCAAATCAATTTTTCAAAAGAAATAAAAAGCCTTATCCGCTATGGCGGTGTGGCAGAAAAAGCGGGCAAATTGGTAACTTCTGGTGGCAGAGTATTGTCGCTGGTGGCCTTGGGAAAAAATCTGGCCACGGCTCGCGAAAGAGTTTATCATGATATCGAAGCGGTTGAATTTTTGGGAAAACATTTCCGCGGAGATATTGCATTGCCTCGCAATGAATTATGATTTTGGAGACTAAATGAGGTTCAGCATTGTTTTGGGCTTGCTGTTGCTCCCGCTGGTATTTTTGGGAGCGCAGATAAGCGTCATCAGCCAAAGTCCCGATGAATTGGTTCTACAATTCACCTTGCCTGAGTATCAAATCGGTTACGAAATGCTGGAAGGCACTACATGGAACGTGATTGATACCGATGAGGGCAGCATCCACGCCATTGAAGGATTTCCCGAATTGCGAGTGTTCAGCGAGGCGATTGCCATTCCTGTGGATGGTGATATCAGTTTCCAAGTTTTGGACGTGCAAAGCAGCATTCTGAGAAACATCAATCTCAAGCCCATCTATAAAATGACCGTGGAAAATGAGGATGTGGAACATCAGTTTTTCCAGGATATTCGAGCCTATCGAAACGCGCAGTCCTGGCCCGCAAACATTGTTGAAAGTGATGAAGCCGCCTTCGTTGGGGATCGTCGTTTCATACCTTTACGCTTCTATCCGTTCCAATATCGGGCTGCCAGCAAAGAGCTGGTGGTAAACAACAGCTTCACAATCCGGGTGCAGATTTACGGCAATAAAAGTGCCACTCCGGGCTGGCAATACAGTGAAAACCCGGTGGACAACATCGCGGATCACCTGTTTTTGAATAACGCGAGTTCCAAAAGCTGGCGCCTGCCAAAACAGCGTGACCTCACTTATGAATCTCCGAAAAATGGGACTTCCCAAGTGAATGAGATCCAAATTCTGGCAGATAAAGAAGGGATTTACAAAGTTACCTATGAGGAGTTGAATGATTTTATTCTGACAATGGCGGATTCCCTGGATGTGGAAATGGCTTGGCTTCCCGAAAGCGTTGATCCAAGATATTTGGAACTGAAAGACAGATATGGAGCCGTTCCCATCCATTTCGAAGGTGAAAAAGATGGCAGTTTTGATCCGGGAGACTATTTCGAATTTTTTGGAGACAGAAACTACGGCGAAACCAGTTATTACGACGATTATACTGAGGAAAACGTTTACACGCTATATTACAAGGGCAGCTTGGGAGCAAGGTTGGCAGTGGAAAATGGTGGTTTATTGGTTTCCAACTCGGCTCAATATATTGTTCCCGAAGCCTACGAGCACACTGTCCATTTTGAAGAACAATTAATCATGGACAAACTGGGTAATTCCTGGACATCACAAAATCCGGATTTTTACAAGGAAGACTATTGGTTTTGGCGCAAAATAAGCGCCCCGGATCTGGATATTATTCCATTTGAACTGCAATATCCAAAATACAGCGTCGTGAGAACCGCTGAAGTGAAGGTGGCACTTTATGGGCTCACCTACTCCACATCAGTGGGTGCGGGACAATATGACCACGAAGCCACTGTGCGAATTAACGAAGCCATGATTAACACCCAAACTTGGATTGGTCAAACCGAAAAAATCTTTGAAAACGCCGGTCCTGTGGCAAACTCATATTTCCGCCACGGCACAAACCATATGTATATCAGTCTTTCCGGGAATACGGTTTCCCATAATAACGAGCAGGTTCTTTTGGACTGGCTGGAACTGAAATATTGGCGTGAATATCGCACCAGCGAAGACAAAATCAAATTCACCAAACCCTCAAACAGGCCGGCAGGGTTGTATCAATTTGAAATTGAGGGTTTTAGCAATGAAAACATCTCGGTATATAAAATCGGTTCAAGCATTTTCAACAATTGCCAAATCGAACCTTTCAGCGTGGAAGGCTTTGCGCCCTGGACGGTTAGCATCCAGGACAGTGTGGCTTCCACTGAAGTGCAGTATTACGCAGTTACCGAAAACCAGAAGCTCAGCCCGAAGGGAATGCGCTTAAACCTTCCTTCAGACTTGAAAAACCCAAACAACGCGGCAAATGTGATTATGGTGGGCAGACGGGATTTCATCTATTCCGAAGGTGCAGACCTGCTTACGTCTGTTTGGGAAGCGGATGGACACACTGTTGCCAGAGTGGATTACCAAGATATTTTCGATGAATTCAATCACGGCATCCGCAGCGCGGAAAGCCTCAAAGAGTTCTTTAAATATGCTTACAATAATTGGAGTTCACCACAGTTGAGCCATGTGGTTCTTTTGGGCGAAGGTACAAATGATGAGCGGGATAACAGCCCGGCTCGAATCTATGCCTTGGTGCCAATCAAAATGACTTGGACCAGTCAACACGGTGCCACAGCCAGCGATGGCTGGTATGCCACCATCGTTGGTGATGACCTGGTTCCAGATATAGCTGTATCCCGCATCAACGCTTGGAAACCTGAGCATATAATGAATTTTGCCCAAAAAGCCTGGGACTATCGCAACAATCTTCTCACAAACAGACTCTGGAATAGCCATTTAACCATCGCTACCGGTGGTAAACTTGATGATGCAACCGACATATTTGCGCAACAATCCGAGATAATCCGCAGACGGACCATGCCTATGGATTACCGTGCCACCAGGGTTTATACTTCCACCCAAACTGTCAGCAACCAATATTTTGGCGGAACGTTCAACCTGAAGGATGCCATCAACTCTGGAACCCAATATCTGCATTTCATCGGTCACGGTGGATCCCAGATCTGGGCAGACTACAACCTCTTCAACTTTAACGACGTGGCAACATTGAACAATCAAGTTTATCCCATCGTTGTGAGTCTGGCTTGCTATGCTTCAGCTTTCGATACAAATGGCATTAACAGTATAAGTGAAGCTCTGGTGATGCAGCCTGGAAAAGGCGCCATTGCCACCCTGGGCTTCAGTGGTCTCGGTTTAATGTATCAGGATCTGGATTGGGGTCTGGCGTTCAGCGAGGCACTTTTCAAACACGATTTTAACACCTTGGGAGAGGCTTATCAATATGCTTTGAGTAGGTTTTATGTAACCACCACCCTCCCCTCAGCACGTTACTCTTTGATGAATGCAGCCGCGTTGCTGGGTGATCCTTTGATTAAAACACTCAAACCCATAGGTGAGATCCCTGTGAGTGCACAAAACCATGTTTTAATGCCAGGCGACACACTTTATGTGAATGCGCAATTTCCTTCAGACGTGGTGGCAGCAAGGTTATACATCCAAAATACAAATGAAATAACTGTCAATATTCCCTATGACTTACCAGTGATTAACGGTGAATTTTCCGCCAACTATGTTATCCCAACAAATGTCAACCCGCCCTACACGCGCGAGATTTACGTGGCTGGTTACTCCTCTACAAACGAATATGTGGGACGCAGCCAGTTTGGCGTTGGCCGTGCCGCGGTGGAACATATTTCCACCCAGCCTCACAGCCCAGCCTGGAATGATTCCGTACATTTTGTTGCCAAACCTTTCGCAAACGAAGAAATTGTGGCTATGAGCTGTAAATACAAGGTGGGTTCCTCCAGCAGTTGGGCAACCTTGGCCATGGCTCCAAACCCTTCGGATGCTGGAACATACATCACCAGCCAGCCTGTCCCACCCATCACTACCGGCACGGAAATCACCTACAAATATAGTGTCACAACCGAATCCGGAACGGTGGAATCCATAAACCGAAGCTACGTGACCCGCGGCCCAGACCTCGCCATGAAAGATATCAAGCTGGAATGCAGCGATGATACGCGTGAAATCAGGGTATTGATTGCAAATAACGGAGACGCTGCCTCCATTTCCACTGACCTCGTGCTCTTTGTGCAGCCATCCGGAGGTTCACAAAACCTTTTTGCCGAACAGGTTTGTGACCCGCTGGAAGTGACACAGGAACGCTGGGAAAGCATTTCCTTGGATGGTTTGAGCCCCGGAAGCTATACTTTCCTGGCAAAAGTGAATACGTCTTGGGTCTTCCCAGAATGGCACCAGCAGGATAATCCTGCCACAGACAGCGACAATTTTGACCTCAGCAACACCATCTCGCTGACAGCGGATTATAATTATCTCGAAACAGGACCTGAGGGAGCCACCATTGCAAGTTTGGATGGCAATCTGAGTTGCCAAATCCCTCCAAACCTGGTTCCAACAGGTCAAAGCGCTATCTTTAATATCAGCAGTGTTGGCGCACTCGAAGCGCAAAACCAACCCGATATTTCCTCCATTAAACTTCGCAGCTTCGATACAAACCCAAACTTTCCAGAATCCAACGCTTACGAGATTAAAACGCTCAACCCCGCTTTGGTGGATTCCACCGATACTTTTATCAATAACCATCAGATCCAGCTTAGCTTTTTCTACAGCGCTTTTGACGCCGACACGCAGAACCTGGAATCTGAGAATTCTTATAAAATCTACCGTTGGGATGCCCGTGTAAACAAATGGATGCTGCAGGGTGGAAATATTTCCTCCACTGAAAATAAGGTGGTCTTCGAGGTTTCCAGCCAGGGTATCTATACCATCTATCGAAACCGGGACCGTGTGCGCCCCGCAATCGATGTCAACGTTCAGGATCAGGAATTTACTCTGGGTGGACATGTTTCTGGCAAAGGGGTGATTTCACTCATCCTCAGTGATGCTAATGGCATCGATGTTTACGACGGCAGTCTCAAACTTTTCCTGAATGGCAACCTGGTTTCACCTTCGGACTATGTGGTTACAGTGCGGACAGACAACGTGAACCGAGTCCCGCTGAAATATCAGCTTAACCTTCCCAAGGGTTTATACAGCTTGGTGGTTGACTGCAAAGACGTGAACGGAAACTACAACACCCGTGAGATGCAATTCACTGTGAGCGAGAGCTTTGACCTCTTAAATGTGGCAAACTATCCCAACCCTGTACTCGGCCGCGCCATGGACCCCAAAAATGATGGGCGCACCCGTTTCACATACACATTGACTGATGATGCCGATGAGGTTTCCATCAAGGTTTACACCCTATCCGGAAGGTTGGTGAAACATTTCCAGAATCTTCCCAACGGTGTGGGCTACCACGAATATCCCAGAACGCTTCATGGCTGGGATTGCAAAGATGAGGAAGGAATGTATCTTGCAAACGGCACCTATTTTTGGCGGATCACGGCCAAAAAAGACAGCCAAAAAATTGAAAAAACAATGAAAATGGCAATCCTGAAATAGAGGTATCAGCATGAAAAACAGGATTTTGATGATTATACTGATGGTTTTTGCAGCCGCCACACTGGCTGCAGGCCGCTATGCGGGAGATTTTATGATGATTGGCGCCGGTGTGCGCGCCCTGGGAATGGGAGGCGCTTTCAGTTCTATCGCTGATGACGGTAGCGCGATGTATTGGAATCCAGCCGGCATTTCCCAGATCAAAAAACCCGAGATCTCTGCGATGCATGCTTTTTTATATTCGGGATTGGCATCTTATGACCATGTCACCTATTGTCAACCCCTTCCAAGCGATGTGACCATCGGGATAAACCTGACCCGTCTCACCGTCTCGGATATCCCTGTGTTTTCAGAAACATATCTGGTGGGAACAAATGTTGATGAACGCATCAACAACTCTGCACTCCAGTTACCAGGAACGCCAGACGGAAGTTTCAAATCTGTGGATGACCTTTATCAGTTTTCCTTTGCCAAACATCTGCACTACGATCTGAACATGGGTTGGCTTTTTTTCGCGTTACCCTTGGATTTCTATCTGGGTGGTAATGTGAAATTCATCAAACGAAGCCTGATGGACAATCAGGGCACAGGAACCGGCATCGATTTTGGCATGAAACTGAATACGGATCTGGGAGTGCTTTTTGATTGGGAAGCGCTGGGAAAATTGGATTTTGGCCTAAACTTTCAAGATATTGCCGGTACGGACATCAGCTGGGACACTTATTCTGAACACAGAGACAAAGTGCTTTTCAACACCAAACTGGGTGTGGCGGTGAGCCAACCCATACCAGCCTTGGATTCCGAAGTTTTGTTGGCGTACGATTACGATTATGTTTATGAAGGCTGCAGCCACTATGGCGCGCAAATTTCGTATAAAGACCTGGGCGCAATCCGAGGCGGATATTATGATAAAAATCTCTCCTTTGGTGCTTCCGTGAATGTTTATGGCGTCGGGATTGACTATGCCCTGGTGACAAATCAGATTGGAATCACAAACCGGATTGGTTTAAGGATCAGTTTTTAGGGAGAAAAGATGAAAAAAATAAGCATTATTCTGCTTCTTGCCGGCATCCTGTTTCTGGCAGCCTGTGCTGGTAAAGATGATGACGACAAAGACACCACACCTCCAATTCCACCCGTGCTGACACCTCATTTGGGTGATACTGGTGACCCACCTGTGATTTACCAGGGACAAACTGTGTTTCTGAACGAAGATAATAATGGAATAGACACAGTTCCTGATGGAAACTGGATTCGGGTAAGTTGGGATCCATTCAAAGATACCGATCTTAGCCACGTGAAAATCTGGCGTTTCAACAATTTTAACCCAGAACCAGCCTTGATTGACTCCATTTCTGCAACAGCAGACTACTATCTGGACACAGACAACAACCTCATTGAAAGAGTGTGGTATTCATATTTCATCGATTTGGTGGATTTGGCAGGTAATTCATCCCGGTCAGATACCACATCCTACGCGCTATTGGCAAAAAGCATTCTGCTATCACCAGAAAATGGCGCAACCATCTCTCAATCTAATGCCAAATTCCAATGGATACGAAGCGGAGTGGTGGGCAAATTCAGGCTCATTCTTTTTGATGAAAACTATGAATATGTATGGCATGAAGACCTTGTCGTGGCCTTTGAAGGAGATGATGATCCCTACCCCACCATCAGCATGCCTGCCAACCTGGTTTCTCAATATTCAGGACGAAGTTTGCGCTGGAGAGTGGATTCCTTCGATTGGGATGAAGAAATGCAAGCATACATGGGTTCAGAATCGTATGAACGCGTTGTGCATATCCAGTAAAATTTGTCCCAAGCTTAAATCATGTGATTACAAGTGTGTAGTAAATCGACCTTTGCTGCATGAAAACAAGTTTTTACAATGCTTCGGTTTCCTTAGGTTTGGATAGTTTCCAACCCTGCAAACGAGGCACGAAGAAAATTTATCTTGACGTAAATCGAACATTGAAGAAACTAACTAAAATTGGAACATTGAGGATATCTTGAAAAAATTCCTGATTACTTTAAGCATATTGTGTGCGACGCTGTTATTGTTTGCCCAGACAGACAATATGGCCACATCATTGAGCCCCACCTCTGCTTATTCCTACGAAGGAAGCCGCAGCGGAGTGCAAAAGCTGAAAATGAATGTATATGTATTGGGGCGCGTGCACAAGCCAGGCCTCTATCTTGTGCCAGATGATACGGATTTCATCACACTTCTGGCTTTGGCTGGTGGACCGGCGGAAGATGCCAAACTCACGAAAATTCGCCTTATTCGCCCCGCTAAACAAGCAACAGGCGAAGAAGCAGACGCGGAAATCATCTGGATAAATTTTAAGAAATATATGGAAACGGCAGATGATCAGTATTTGGCCACAAAAAAAAACACAACCCGAGTTATGGACGAGCTAACCGGGGAGGAAACCGAAAACACGGTCTATGACCTACGCTTGCAGCCTGGAGATACAATTGTGGTTTCGGGGACCATTTTCTACGCTTTCAGCAAGGTTGCAGATTTCCTTTCCAAGGCAGCGATTGCCCTCAGTTTTTATAAAATGATCACAAGTTTATAAGGTGGCAAGTAATGGAACAAAACAACCAACCTGTTGAGATCCCCCAAAGCGAAGAGATAAAACTCACAGATTATCTGCGGATATTGCTCCAATATCGCTATCTCATCATTTTGATATTTGTGGTGACCCTTGCCGCAACCATGATCTATACTCTCAGGCAACCGAAAATCTATTCAGCCTCTGGAAGGCTGCTTTTGGAAAACCAAAATACCGGCGCCGATATTTTCATGATGACGGGATCGAGCAGTGGAAAAAACTATATTAACAACCAGATCGAACTGATGCGCAGCCGCCCCATTCTCAACGCTGCCTATGAAATCATGAAAAAAAGCCCGGACTGGGAATCCTATCCCATCAGCGGCACTTCCTATCCAGCCGGCGCATTGAGACGCATCCAGATTGAATCAAAACGTGATACCGATATACTCAGACTTTCTTTTGAATCAACAAACCGGGGTGAGGCCATGGCGGCCGTTAACGCCATTGCGGACGCCGTTCAGCAGCAAAACACCCAAATGGCCAGGCTGGAGTTTACCACTATCCGTGAATTTTTGGGTGAACAGTTGGACCAGATATCCCGCCGTCTGCAAATATCGGAAGACGACCTTCGAAACTTTAAAAATGAAAACAGGCTGGTGGAGATATCCGCAACCACAAAAAAATGGATTGACCAATCCTCTGATGTCGAAGCACAATATGAAAAAGCTCTCACTGACCAAGCTGTCAAGGTGAAAACCTTGGAAGTACTCCATAGCCAGATGCAGGATCAGGACGAAATTTTGACCAGAGTGGAAAACGTGTTGCAGGCACCCTACATTGAGGAATTACGCAAGCAGGTCATTGAAATACAATCCACCATCGCGCGGCTCAAAACCAACGAAAACTACTCCGAAAACCATCCTCAAATGAAGCTTTTAACCAGTGAACTGGGCAAAACAAAAGAAACTTTGGATAATGAGATAAACAAGTTTATCACCATCTCTCTTAGCAAAGATCCACTCTCTGCTCGCAATGATCTGCTGATGAAAATCGTTCAGGCTGAAGTGGATTTGGAAATGACCCGCACTCTGGTTAATGGGCTCGAACAAACCAAAGCCATCTTCGATGATCGCCTCATCACACTGCCGGACAAGGAATTGGAATATGCGAGACTGCTGCGCAGCATGAGCTTGGACGAAAAAATCTATGGCATCATGATGGAGAAATATGAGGATGCCCGCATTGCCGAACAGGCGAAAATTGGTAACATTCGGGTTTTAGACTATGCTGAAATGCCCGGAAATCCGATCAAGCCCCGCGTTCCGATGAATATACTTGTGGGCATCATCCTTGGCTTGGGCCTGGGTGTTGGCGCAGCCTTTTTGGTCCACTCTCTGGACACCAAATTGCGCACGTTGGAAGACATGGAAAACTATGTGCGCTTGCCAATTATGGGCACCATCCCTGTGATCCAGGAATCTGAATCCAAGATCATGGAATTCAACAGCCTGATCGAACAAGCCGAAGGCGAAAACAAGGAACAGCTCAGCAAATCCCTGCATTATGTGATGATGCAACTGGTTTCACATTATGCGCCCAAATCTCCAATTGCCGAATCCTATCGCACCCTGCGAACAAACATTTTGGCCAAAAAACCCACCGGAAGCACCACACTTTTGGTCACATCTTCCGGCCCCAAGGAAGGTAAATCCACAACTGTGGTGAACCTTGCCATCACGCTTTCCCAGATGAACGCCAAGGTGGTTCTGGTGGATATGGATATGCGTCGCCCCATGGTCCACAACAAATTTGGAGTGGAAAAAGAAAACGGGCTCAGCGACTATTTAATCGATACCGACGTTCCTTTGGAGCAGGTGGTGAAAGCTTCCGGCATACCAAACCTGGATGTAATAACCAGCGGATTCATTCCCCCAAACCCTTCGGAATTAATCTCTTCAACCCGCACCGATGACCTCATGGAAGAGCTTCGCAATCGTTATGACTTCGTGTTGTTCGACACACCACCCATCATCGCGGTTACCGACGCTCTCATCCTGACCAAAAAAGTTGACCTAACTTTCGTTGTGGTGCGCTGTGGCTTCACGGAAAAAGGTATCATTAAGAGAACCAAGGAATTGATGGCCAACATTGACGCCATTATCGACGGCATCATCGTCAACGGCGTGTATGTCCAAAAGTATTACAGCAAACAGAACTACTATTATTACTACTATTATTACTACTACTACTATGGAGACGATATCCCCCAGAAACAGAAAAAAGGTGTGGCTAAACTCCTACGCAAAAATAAATCTGTTTCTTGAGGTTCTGGGAAAGCTTCCAGACAATTATCACCAAATTGAGACACTGCTCTGCAGTGTCTCTCTGTATGATACGCTTAAATTTGTTTTGACAAAAAGCCCGACTGTGGAATTATGGTCAAACTTGCCTGAATTGACAGTTGAAAATAACTTAGTGTTCAGGGTTGCAGATAATCTGCGCAAAAGGTTCAAGCCTCAAATGGGAGTGATGATAAGCTTGGAAAAAAACATTCCATTGGCAGCAGGCCTTGGCGGTGGCAGCAGTAACGCGGCCACAACGATTCGGGCGCTGAACTCTCTTTGGAACTTGAACTTACGTCTTGACGAAATGGAGCGGATTGCCGCAGAATTTGGAAGCGATATACCCTTTTTTCTCCACGGTGGATGTGCCTGGGGCACTCACAGAGGAGAAAAGGTTGAGCCAATGCCATTTGTTGCTTTAGACCTGCTTTTGGTGAATCCCGGCATTGGCATTTCCAGCTCCAAGGCCTACGGACTGCTGTCGCAATTTGATTATTTCGACAGAAGACAATGGAACCCCGCCGCAGGTACAGCAGGTTTTTATAACCGCCTGGAACACGTTGTCAGGCAGACATATCCGGTCGTTGACCGTTTGCTTGAAGAATTGACCGAAACTGGTGCCAAAGTCGCTATGATGAGCGGCAGCGGTCCCACTTGTTTTGGGATTTATGAGGATGCCACCCTGCTGAAGGCTGGCAAAGACTATTTTGACGTGAAAGGATACTCGTCATATATAGTGCGTAGCATATCCAGAGAAGAGAGCCATTTTGAAGTCTAAACTTATTTTGATTTCCGGCCGGGCTAATCTTCCGCTCGCGGAGGAGATCTCGGCCTTCGCGCAAATTCCACTTTGTGATGTTGATGTTTTTAAGTTTTCAAATGATGAAAGCTTTGTGAAAATCAATGATAACGTCCGTGGCGCCGATGTGTTTATCATCCAACCCACCTGCCGTCCCGTAAATGATAACCTCATGGAACTGCTGATTATGATCGACGCCCTGCGTCGCGCTTCGGCAGAACGGATAAATTGCGTTATCCCCTATTATGCCTACGCGCGTTCAGATAAAAAAGACCAACCTCGCGTGCCCATTACTGCAAAACTGACGGCTGATCTTCTTTCCACAGCTGGTGCGGATCGGGTTGTCACAGTTGACCTCCACGCAGAGCAGATCCAAGGCTTTTTCAATATCCCTGTTGACCATCTCTACGCCATTCCCGGTTTTGCGCGTCATTTCGCGGCAATGGATTTGGAAAATCCCGTGGTGGTTTCTCCTGATTCTGGCGGTGCAAACCGTGCCAGAGCCTTGGCCAAGAGGTTGGATTGTGGGCTGGCAATTGGAGATAAACGCCGGATTGGAAATATTGACAAATCGATCCTGCTCAATATCATCGGCGATGTGCAAGGCAAAACCGCAATCCTGTATGACGACATAATCGACACCGGTGGCAGCCTCATTCGGATTGCCGGTGTTTTGGTTTCCCACGGTGTTAAAAAAGTATATGCTGCCTGCACCCACGGAGTCCTTTCTGGTTCAGCCGTGAAAGACCTTGAGGCTTCACCCATAGAACAGCTTTTTATCTCGAACACGATTCCGCTTTCACCCCAGGCGGCTGCATGCAAAAAGATTACCCAGCTTTCAATTGCCGAAATGCTGGCAAAAGCAATTACAAATATACATAAAGAGGAGTCTTTGAGCGTTCTTTTTGAATAGGGCGCGAAGACTGGAGGAATACAAATGACATTTAACCTTGAAGCACAAAAACGAACACCATCCAAAAAAAGCGATTTGAACGTCCTGCGCAGCGGAGGCGGTATTCCCGCCGTGATCTATGGAAAATCCTTGGATTCCACTCCCATTAGCGTGGATGGACGCACTTTTTTGAACTACTACAAAAAGAGCTTCACCGAACTTGCTTTCTACGAAATCGAGCTGGAAGGCCAAAAACACCACTGCATCCTGAAAGATAAACTGGTACACCCTGTCACTCGCCAGATTTTGCATCTGGACTTTTTCGTGGTGGATGAAGGTGCCGAGATGGAATTCGAAATCCCCATCCAGTTTGAAGGTGAGGCAGCCGGTGAAAAAGAAGGCGGTTTTGTGGATATACTTCAAAGAACCGTCAAAATCACTTGCAAACCAAAAGATGTGCCCCGAGAGCTGGTTTTGGATATCTCGGAATTGCATATTGGCGATTCCCGTCAGGTTAAAGACCTGCCCCAGGGAAAATGGTTATACAAAGATAGCGACGACCAGCCTCTTTTGGTGGTGCATGCAAAACGAGCAGAGGAAGAGGAAGAAGTTCCTGAAACTGAAGACGAAGAAGCTGCTCCCAAAACCCAGGAAGAAACAACTGAATAGTGAAGCTGATTCTGGGGCTGGGAAACATTGGCGAGAAATATCAGTTATCACGCCACAATGCGGGTTTTATGTGCCTGGACGCCTGGGCTGCCAAACGTGGCCTGAAGTTTCGGCATGAAAACCTTTTTGATTTCCTGCTCCACAAGGGTTCTTGCTTGATTAAACCAAACACTTGGATGAACCGCTCCGGGCTGGCACTGGATGAAGCACTGCGGCGCTGGAAACCATCCCAGATTTTAGCCATTTATGACGATTTGGAACTGCCCCTGGGCGTGATTCGTATTCGCGCGGGCGGCGGTGATGGTGGTCATAACGGCATCAGATCCCTTTTGGGGGTTTTACCCGCGGACCAGATTAAGCGCATCCGTATTGGGATTGACCGCGACAACAGTGACCCGCGGGATTACGTTTTGGAAAACTTTTCCAGTGAGGAATTGCAAAAGCTGCAGCCCGTGCTGGAACAAACTTGTGAATTTATGGACGTATATATAAATAGCGATTTCAGCAGTTTGCTGAATGCTTACAGCGTCTGGAAAAAATCCTGTTCCGGTGACATCGAAACCGGAAACAAAAGTCCAAAGGAGAATGACAATGGAAAGAAACTATGAACTGATGGTGATACTTTCACCAAAGCTGGGTGAAGACGAAGCCTCCGCCCAAAATGAAAGCATCCTTTCCCTCATCAAGGAAACAGGTGGCGAAATCATCAAAACCGACCCTTGGGGAAAAAGAATGCTGGCCTATCCGATCGAGAAAATCACCGAGGCCCACTATTTTGTGAACTACCTCAACATGGATCCTGCCGCGGTGAAAGGCATCAAGCAACAGCTTAATATCAATGAACATGTGATTCGACACATGTTTGTGGCAAAGGAAAAGTAGGAGGAAAAATGGCAGACCTGAAACTACCCCGTCTCAACAAAGCTTTCATCGTGGGACGTATCACCCGTGATCTTGAACTGAAATACACACCAAACGGCACCGCCGTGATAAATTTCAGCATTGCCGTGGACAAAAGATACAGAGATGAAGCCGGTGAATGGCAAAGCGTCACATCCTTCATCGATGTGGTTGCTTGGACCTACCAAGCAGAATACGTCGCAAAAAACGCCCGAAAAGGTTCCGCGGTTTTGGTGGAAGGCAGGATTGAAACCCGCAGCTATGTGGATTCCAATAATATCAATCGCAAAGTTTTCGAGATAGTAGCCGAAAACATCCAAGCCTTGGAATGGCCCGATCGTGGTGAAGCGCCAAATGAAGAGCCACCCCTTCCTCCCGAACCCACCGGTTCAGCTAAACCGAGTGAAGAAGCCACAAACGATGATGTTCCATTCTAACCAGGAGATACAATAAATGAACTTTTCAGACAGAAGAAGAAGATACAGCCGTAAGAAATATTGCCGCTTTTGCGCAAACAAAGAATTGGTAATTGATTATAAAAATCTGGACACCCTGCGTCAGTTCGTTTCAGACGTGGGCAAGATTGATCCCGCCCGCATGACAGGTACCTGCGCAAAACATCAGCGCAAGCTCACCACGGAGATAAAGCGTGCCAGGCAAATGGCGCTGCTACCCTACGTAATAGACTAGTGCCGTTTTTCGACCTGCTGCTGGGAGCATTGGCAATGATGAGCCCTTTTTTGGGCATCTTGCTGATGCTTTCCGGGCTCCATATACAAATGATAAAAACTCAAGGCAAGCCTTTGAACCGTGCCCTGCTCTGGCTGGTTTTCCCCCTCTTGTCCGCGCTTTTCACGCTGCGGGAGCCCCAGATGCTGCTTTTAGCCTCAGACGCCTTTTTTGGTGCGGGTTTGGCGGCTTTGGTGTATATTGGGAGTCTGTTGCGCCAGGGCAAGCCAGTGGTGGCTTTCACTCACGCCTCTCTGTTGATCATTGTTTATGGAGCATTGAGGTTTTTTGTATTCGAACCCCAGATCAGCGCTGCTTACACCCAGGCAATCGCGGAAATGGAAAACTATCTGCCCCAGCTTTTGCAAACCGAGCAAGCCAGACAAAGCTTCGAGTTCACCAGAGTCCTGCTGCCATCCAGTTGGACGGTGAGCCAGCTCTCGGCCCTGACCTTGGGATATTTGATCCATTTGCGCTTTTTGGGCAGCAGATATCCCCTCAGGCGAATGATGCTTCCCGCGTATTACAATCTGTTGGTGCTGGCGGTTTTACCGCTGTATTTTGCCCCACAGCTGCGCGGGCTTTTGTTAAACACTCTGGTGGCTCTGCTTTGGTTGCCATTTTTGCAAGGTATCGGTGTTCTGCTCCACTGGTTCGCTCGTGAGTCAACAAACATTTTGCTCACCCTGCTGGTGGTTCTGCTTGCACTAATAAACATCATATTGGTCGCGTTAATCGGCTTTGCCGACACTTGGCTCGACCTTAGAAAACTAAGAATTAAAGGAAATCACGCATGAAAGTAATCCTCTTAAGCTATATAGAAAAACTTGGAAATAAAGGTGATGTCGTTCGGGTGAAACGCGGTTTTGCCCGCAACTATCTCATTCCCAGAAATCTGGCCATCTACGCCACTCCCCGAAACATGAAACAGCTTGGCGCCATCCAAAACCAAGCTGCCGAAGAAGAAGCCAAGCTTGTGGCCGAGCTTAAAATCCTTGACGGGAAGATTAGGAATCTAAAACTTGTCTTTGCTCGCAAAGTTGACGAAAGTGACAGCATGTTCGGCTCCGTTTCAGAACTTGATATTGTGAATGAACTGGCCGCCCAAGGAATCGAAGTCCACAAATCTGCAGTCCAGCTTGATAAACACATCAAGGACTTGGGCGAAATCACGGTGCCCATCCGTCTTCACCGGGAGATTATGTCTGAGCTTGTTGTGACAGTGGAAAAAGAAGGCGGCGAAGTCCCCTCAGAACCAGCGGTTGTTGAAACCATCGTGGAAGAAGAGCCCGCCCCCGCCCCGGAAACTGAACAAGAACCTGCTGCTCCGGAAGTGGAAGAGCCGACCGCCGAAGAAGCGGCCGATACACAAGAAAATGAACAGGTTGAAATCCAGCCTGAACAAGAGTTATAAATAAAATCGGGAGAGATCCATGCTGAACATTTTGCTTCAAGCCACAGGCGAACTCACGACTGCCGACCTCACTGGAGCCAGTGCCAATTCTGACGGATTCAATTTCGCGGCTTTGGGAATCCTGGCCCTCATCGTTGTGGTGGTGGGTGTCATCATGTATTTTTTACACAAGCATTCCAAACAAAGCGAACGGGCGGGAAAATCCGGTGCCGGCGCCAATCCCATAGTGCAATTCATTGTGGTGGTCCTTTTTGTGATCATTGTGTCTGCCTTGGGATTCCTGCGCCATGGCATTTTGGGGTTCATCGTTGTATTCGCGGTGTTTTCAGCGATTTTAGCGCTCATCTTTTTGAGCATCAAAAATCGCCAACGCCACTTTGAATTGACCCAAGCCAACCCTGCAACCAGACTTGTGGTGGGAGCTGTGTCCGCAATTTTGGCCATCGGGCTTCCCATCCTCATCTTGATCAACAGCAAAATGTTTGACCTCAACGCAGGCACAATCCTGATTAGCGTTGCCGGCGTCCTGGTCTTCATTGCTCTCATCGTTGCCGCTCTCATTTTGGGAAATCGCAAAAATACAGCCAGCGTGGCGCTCGGATATTTGTTTGCCATCCTGGCGGCAGTTTTGCCTGGAATCATGATTGTGGCGGCTAGCATCGAATCCAGTGCCTTGGCAATGGCATATCTTGCCGCCTTGATTGCAGCGATTTTTGCTTATTTCTCTATAAACCAATTCATACAGATAGACTGATCCGGCTCGGCCGGATCGGTCTTTTTGAAGCGTGGAGAATGAGGAAACATGGCCATGAGATCTTTCACCAGCCTCATAAACCAAACGCTCACGCAGGTGGGTGGTGAAAAATACCGCCCCTTCATGCGTTTGTATGGCGCCTGGAAAGATATCGTTGGGCCTCTTTTGGCCTCGCGCTCCCATCCCTGGCGTTTTCGGGATTCGGTGTTATACATTGCCGTGCAAAACAATTCCTGGCTTCAGGAGCTGTATCTGCGCAAGGCCGACATCCTGAAACAATGTCGCCAAACCATACCAGAGGAGATCAAAGAGATCATCTTCATAATCAGGAATTGACCATGCCCAAAACACAGATAGCAGCATCGGTGTTATCTTGCGATTTTGGCAATCTGGAACGGGAACTGCAGGCTGTTGGCAGCGCGGATATGCTGCATCTGGATCTCATGGATGGCCATTTTGTGCCCAATCTCAGCTTTGGCCAGCCGCTGGTGGCAAAAATCAGGCAGCTTTCCCCTCTTCCCCTGGACGCGCATCTCATGGTGACTAATCCCGTCGAATATGTGGATCCCCTTGCTGATCTGGGAGTTAACTGGCTCAGCTTCCACATGGAGTGCGACCATCACGCCCACCGTCTCGTCCAGCGCATCAAAGCCCGTGGCATGAAAGCTGGCATCGCCCTCAACCCCGCCGCACCAATTTCGTCTTTGGAGTGCATTCTGCCCGAACTGGACTACGTTCTACTCATGAGCGTCAACCCGGGTTTTTCCGGACAAAAATTCATCCCCTTCGTTTTGGAAAAAGTGCGCCAACTTAAAGAATGTATTGTTGAAACAAAGCTTTCCACCCTGATTGAGGTGGACGGCGGAGTTAATTCTGAAAATTCCTCAGCGCTCATCTCCGCCGGGGCGGACATCCTCGTTTCCGCTTCCCACATTTTTCAAAGCCCGGATTATCCTCAGGCAATTCGCGAGCTTCGCGGCAAATAAGGATTTTGGCGCAGAATGCGGCAACACTTTAGGCCTGAAACCACCTTCCTTAACGTCTATCAAATTCTGCAATGCCAAATATTTTCCACCCTTGACCCCAACAAAATAGTCATCTCCAAACCGATTGAGGAAGTTCGAGGAAAAAACATCCCCTGTGCTTGGGCTCCGACCCGGGTGGAAAAAACAACCCAGATTAAAATCACACAACTAATTGGAGGGAACCCCAATGTTTGACAGCCTGTCTGATAAACTGGATAAAGTATTCCGCAATATTCGCGGCAAAGGTTATCTCACCGAGCAAAACATAAAGGAAGCTTTGCGCCAAATTCGCATGGCTCTGCTGGAAGCAGACGTGAACTTCCGCATTGCGAAAAACTTTGTGGCTGAAGTGGAAAAACGTGCGCTTGGTGAGGAAGTGATGAAATCCCTCACTCCTGGCCAACAAGTGGTGAAGATAGTCCACGAACAGCTCATCGCCCTGATGGACACTGAAGATTTTGAGCTGAAAGCATATAACAATCGCCTCACCAAGGTGATGATGGTTGGCTTGCAGGGTTCAGGAAAAACCACCGCCTGCGCCAAGCTGGCTCTTCATTATCGCAAAAAAAACATCAAGCCCATGATGGTGGCTTGCGACGTTTACCGCCCCGCCGCGATTGACCAGCTTCAAACCCTGGGCAAACAAATCAATATCCCCGTGATTTCCGAAGACACCAAGGATGTGATTAAAATTGCCGACAGCGCTCTGCGCCAAGCACAAAAAGATATGGTGAACCTCCTTCTGTTCGACACCGCCGGACGCCTGCACATCGACGAAGAAATGATGGACGAAGTGGTTCGCCTAAAAGCTTTCGTGAAACCAGATTACATCTTTTTCGTGGCAGACGCCATGACGGGTCAGGAAGCGGTGAACGTGGCAAAGGAGTTTCACGATAAACTGGCCTTCGACGCGGTCATCCTCACAAAACTGGATGGTGACGCCCGCGGCGGTGCAGCTCTTTCCATCAAAGCTGTCACCGAAAGGCCTGTGGCATTTGTGGGCACGGGTGAAAAAGTTAGCGACCTGGAAGTTTTTTATCCCGATCGCATGGCATCCCGCATCCTGGGCATGGGCGATGTCCTCTCGCTCATC
This sequence comes from Candidatus Cloacimonadota bacterium, assembly GCA_012522635.1. NCBI lineage: Bacteria > Pseudomonadati > Candidatus Cloacimonadota > Candidatus Cloacimonadota bacterium. The sequence continues at coordinate 4,313 of JAAYKA010000105.1, read as the reverse complement.
GAAAAAGCGGAGGAAGCTGTGGACGCCAAGGAAAGCGAAAAACTGGCAAAAAAGATGCTCAAAAACCAGTTTACTTTCAACGACTTCCTAAAACAGCTTCAGAGCATCAAAAAGATGGGTTCCCTGGAATCCATCATGAGGATGATTCCTGGCATGGGACGCAAGCTTCCCTCCGATCTCAAAATCGACGACAATGCGCTCAAGCACGTGGAAGCCATCATCCAATCCATGACGGATAAGGAACGCGAAAAACCGGATATTCTGAATGGAAGCCGACGCCTTCGCATCGCCAAAGGCAGCGGTCGCACCGTGATGGAAGTGAACCGCCTCATCCGCCAATTTGATGAGATGAAAAAAATGATGAAAAAGTTTTCCACCCCCCAAGGCATGAAGGATCTGGAAAAAATGATGAATACCCCAAATCAGCCATAAAGGAGAATTGATGAAACGCTTCATTCTAATGACCATTCTGATGTTGTCGATATTTGCTTTGACAGCACAGGTCATCACCACTGGTAGCGGAACAAATTCCGTAACCGTATTGTCCTCTTCTGACTCCGAAACTGTTTTGCAATATCAAATCGGTAGATTTGAACAGACCCCCGTAAACATTTCCGGCCAGGAGTGGTTCCACGTGACGCTTTCCAAGGAAGGCATCACCCAGGAAAAAGGATTTCCTCAGTTGCCGGTCTTCAATCGCAGCATCATCATTGATGATACCAGCCTTATGAAACTGGAAGTTTTCGATCTCAAGTATCAGGATTACCAAATCCCTGTGGCGCCCTCAAAAGGCGTGCTCACACGCGATATTAATCCCTCCACTGTGCCCTACAGTTTTGGCGATTCCTATGAAAAAGACGATTTTTGGCCTCGTGACCTGGCGCAGCTTTCCCAACCCTATATTTTGAGGGACTATCGTGGCATCACAGTGCAAACCTCACCTTTTGCCTACAACCCCGTCACCCAAACCCTGCGCGTTTACACGTCCTACAAAGTCAAAGTTTACAGCGCCGGAACGGATAACGTCAATATCATCACCAGAAACCGTGATGGTATCTCCCGTGATTTTGTTTCCATCTATGAAAACCAATTCCTGAACTGGGACAGCCATCGCTACACTCCAGTGAACGACAGCTTTGGCAAATTACTCGTCATCTGTCACAGCAATTTCATGACCACCATTCAACCCTACGTGAATTGGAAAATCCAAAAGGGCGTGCCCACCGAACTGGTGGAATGGTCCACCATCGGCACCACAGCAGCCCAGCTTCAAACCTACATTCAAAACCGTTATAATGCGGACAACAGCCTCACCTATGTGCAGATTGTGGGTGACGCGCCTCAGATCCCCACACTTACCAGCGGAGGCGGCGGTGCCGACCCTGCCTTCTCTTTGGTAGCCGGCAACGACAACTATCCCGATATCTTCATCGGCCGTTTTTCTGCTGAAACCACAGCGCAAGTCACAGCCCAAATTAACAAAGCCATTGCTTACGAACGAGATGTGACCACTTCCGACACCTGGCTCAGTAGAGGCTTGGGAATTGCCTCTGATGAAGGTGGATCCGGCGGTGATAACAGTGAAACAGATATCCAACACATGAATGTCATCCGCACCAAATTGCTCAACTATGGTTACAGCAGTGTGGATCAAGTTTATGATCCGGGTGCCTCAGCGTCCACTGTCACCACCAACGTCAATGCTGGACGTGGTTTCATCAACTACGTGGGTCACGGTGCCGATACCTATTGGGTCACCACGAATTTTAACAACACCAACGCTACAAATCTCAGCAATGGAACCAAGGCTCCCTTTATCGTTTCCGTGGCTTGCGTGAACGGCAACTTCGTTTCCCAGACCTGCTTCGCGGAAGCCTGGCAGCGCAACGCAAATGGCGGATCCGTGGCAATGTACGCCAGTTCCATCAACCAAAGCTGGGCATCGCCCATGCGCGGTCAGGACGAGATTACAGACCTGCTCGTGGGTGAATCCAAATACACCATTGGCGGTCTTTTCTTCAACGGTTCCTGTAACATGATGGATAACTACGGCTCAGACGGCGTGAATATGTTCAAAACCTGGAACATCTTTGGGGACGCCAGCCTTTCAGCGCGCACCAAAACCCCCATCGCCATGAGCGTTACGCATCCTTCCACCATAGCCAACGGAACCCAATCCGTGACAGTGAATACCGGCGTTGCCAACGCTTTGGTGGCCATCACATATAACAACACCATCATCGGCCGTGGCTTCACAAACAGCAGTGGCAGCGTCACCATCACGCTCTCCAATCCACCCACCGGGGCTTTGAACTATGTTATCACAGCCACCGCACACAACCGCGTGACCTACGTTGGTACGATTGCACAAACAGTTGCATCCGGACCTTGGATGGAAGTGACAACCGCAACTTACGCGGACAGCAACAACAACCAGCCCGATTACAACGAAAACGGTTGGTTTAACGTCACCTTCAAGAATTCCGGCACCAGTGCAGCCAGCAACGTTTCAACTGTTCTAAGCTGCGCCACTCCCGGCATCACCATCACAAGCAACTCCCACAGCATCAGCAGCTTGGCAGCCGGTGCTTCCGTCACCAAAACCCAAGCTTACAGCATCTCAATCGCCAACAACATCGCCAATGGCACTGTGGCTAATTTTACCATCACCATGACCATGAGCGGACAAGACCCTTGGGTTTATAATTTCACCCAGACCATCAACGCTCCTGCCCTCGAATTCGGAGATATGAGCATCACCGAGATCAGCGGCAATGGCAACGGTGTCTTCGATCCGGGTGAAACCGTCAACGTTTCCATCATCTTGAAAAACACCGGTGCCGCAGCTTCCGCAAACGGAACGGCAACCTTGAGCTGCAGCACGTCCGGGATTACGATTGTGGAGAACAGTGACAGCTTCACAGCCATTTCTTCCAACGGCGAAAAAACCCTTACTTTCAAGGTTTCCGCAAACTCCTCCGTACCCCAGGGAACCTTGGCTGCCTTGAATTTCAGCGCCACCGCCGGTCAATACAATGCCAGCGTCATAAAAGAAGTGGAAATTGGAGCCCCGCAGGAACTTGTGATTGGCACCGGTACTTCCAGCCAAACTTATCCTATGGATCGCTATTACAACTATAGCACTCACGAAGCCATCTATCTGGCCTCCGAAATTGGCAGCCCCGCCACCATTAAATCCATGGCCTATCAAAAAGCCAGTGGTGCGGACACCAATCCCATTGAAGCCGTCACGGTCTACATGAAAAACACCACGGATTCCAGCCTGAGCGGTGGGACTTATTCACTCACCGGCTACACTCAAGTTTACAGTGGAAACTGGCCAAATGATGCCACCACCGGTTGGATGGAAATTGATTTGGACAACATGTTTCTCTACAGTGGTACAAACCTCTCCATTTTGGTAGTTAAGGACTATCAATCTTATACTTATTCCTATCCCTACTGGACATACACCACTACAAGCCAGAACCGGGCAAGGCAAAACCGGAATGACAGCAGTCAACCCACCTCGCTGACCGCGTCCACAAACCTGCCGAACCTGCGCTTGAAGCTGTTCCCCGCCGCGGAAATACTGCTTCCACCCCAAAACCTGACCGCTGAAGCGAGTCATCGCAGCGTTAAGCTTAATTGGGAGGCACCCGCCAGTGGAACTCCTACCGGATACAAAATCTACCGGAACAACTCTGCTCTCACCACGGTTACAGCCCTCACCTACAACGATACCGCAGTAAGCAACGGAACCACTTACAATTACAAGGTTACAGCCCTTTACGATGGCGAAGAATCCGACGCTTCAAACACAGTCACTGCCACCCCGAATATGTTCGCACCCACAAACCTGGTCGCCGATGGCGGCAACAGCGTTGTGATGCTTTCCTGGAACGCCGCGCAGGGACGTGAAGCCGATGAAACCCCGGAACTTGGTGAAAAAAACCGCGCCATCAGCAGCTACAGGATTTATCGTGATGGAAGCGCCCTAACCACAGTGACCGGCACCAGCTACAACGACACTGACGTGAGTAATGGCACCACCTACAGCTACCATGTCACCACCATCTACAGCAACCCGGCTGGTGAATCCGACCCTTCAAACACAGCCACTGCCACGCCAAACCAAATCAGTGAAGTCATCCTCGGAAGCGGAACTGGAAACACAGGCACCACCACCGCCTGCCCCATCAACGTTTACTATCAAAGCCTGCACGGTCAGTCGGTATATACCAAGACTGAATTGAACGCTGCCGGCGTCGTCGGGGCCACCATGATCACCAAGATCGGCTTCAACGTGACTG
>JAAYKA010000104.1 GCA_012522635.1 Candidatus Cloacimonadota bacterium | reverse complement strand
GGATTCTTCGCTGGCGCTCAGAATGACAGACTTGGTCTGGGTTTGGGTGGCGAAATAACAAAACAATACTTTAGCCAAAAAAAGCCCCGCTGATTGGCGGGGCTGTTCGTGTAACAGGAGAAAAGATGTGGGTCAGGAATTGAATTTCAGAACCACGAATTGTTCAGATTTGTTGCGGTCTTGGACGTAGAGGAGGATGGTGTTTCGTCCTTCTTTTTTGATTTTTGAGATTTCTTTATTGATGGCTGTGTCGAAACCTTCGGGCGTGTCGATTTCAGTGTTTCCGACTTTGAGGATAATGAAGCCCACCTGGAGGCCGGCTCTGGAGGCGGGTGAATTGGCTTCGATGGCACTGATGACCACACCTTTGTCGGCTTTGATGTTGTTTCGCTGGGCGTAGGCGCTGTCTCCGGCTTCCACGCTGATTCCCGCCACGGTGTCTTCCGCAGCGGTTTCCGGGGTTTCCTGTCCTTCGTCTTCAGGGAATCCTTTCAATTGGATGTGTAAGGTTTTGGTTTCATCGCCACGAATGACCTTCACGGGGACTTTGGTTCCCACTCTGGAGGTGGCGACGGCGATACGGAATTTGGAGACGTTGGGCACTTTTTCGCCGTTGAACTCGACAATAACGTCGCCGACGGAGAGCCCGGCGTTGTGGGCGGGAGAATCGGTTTCCACCTTGGCGACCAAAACGCCGGAAACTTCTGATAGATTAAAGGCTTCCATGAGGTCGGCGGTGATTTCCTGGGGTGAAATTCCGATGTAGGCGCGGGTGACTTTTCCGTTTTCAACGAGGTCTTCTACCACGCGTTTGGCAAGGTTGATGGGAATGGCGAATCCGATTCCAATGTTTCCGCCGGAAGTACTTGTGATGGCGGAATTTATACCAATTACCTCACCGTCGATATTGAGAAGGGGACCACCGCTGTTTCCGGGATTGATGGCGGCATCGGTCTGGATATAATCCTGATAGATGGGCGAGTTTGAGCCGAAATTCAGGTTTGACCTGCCGATGGCGGAAATGACGCCGAGGGTGACGGTTCGGTCCAAACCAACGTCCCCAAAAGGATTTCCGATGGCGATGGCCCAATCTCCGATTTCGAGGTCGGCTGAATCGCCGAGGGGGGCGAGGGTGATTTTTTCGCCTTCTTGGAGAGTGATTTTGATGACCGCAACGTCGGTATTGGGGTCAAGACCCACGACGGTGGCGGTGTAGCTCACTTTGTCGGCGAGGGTGACGGTGATGGTTCCTTCCTTTCCTTTTTCCACGACGTGGTTGTTTGTCATGATGAAGGCTTCGCGGGTTTGGGGGTTGTATTCATAGATGAATCCGCTTCCCATCGAGGTTACCGGGCGCTGAGTCTCGCGAGGCTGTTGGGGGAAAAAGTAGCGGAAAAAGTCGTCGTCAAAAAGGGGATTTCGGTAGTTTTGGACGGTTACTTGGGCTTCCACCTTGATTTGCACCACAGATTCACGCACATCGCGCACGACTTTCACCACTGGGTTGGGGTCGTTTCCGTTTGGCATCCAGGCTTTTTGAGAGGTTTCGCGAAATCTGGGGACTTCGCTGGTGACGCTCGTTTGAGCGCTGGCGCAGGACATCAGTCCCAGAGCCAAGACCAATGGTATGAGGCGTTTCCATATTTTCATATAAATCTCCTAAAAGCTGGGAACCGCTTGGCTCCCTGAGTTTATTTTTGAATATTAAAAATAAGCGTACAGAGTTCTTCGACTGTGTTTCGGGAATATAATAAGCCGCAAACCGGAAAAGGTCAAGTGAAAAATTTTGGTTTGGCGGGGTTGAGCGCGGATTGTGGGGTGATTTTTGGGCTGAGGCTCGCATCAGATATTGACAATTATGGCGGCTTTGGGAGGATGGTTCCCATGAAAAAAGCTGAAATCATCCGCGATACTAACACAGCCATCCAGTTTTTGAAGGGAGTGGGCGAGGCGAGAGCGCGTCAACTGGACAAACTGGGGATAAAAACGGTTCGCGATTTGATGGAATATTTTCCACGCGATTATATCACACGCAAGCTCCAGCCAGCCATCCGAGGTTTGAAGCCGGGGGATAGAATCGCCATGACCGCCATGGTGAACTGGGTGGATGAACGCCCCAGCCGGGCGGGGAAAAACATTTTGAGCGTGGGAATCAGCGATGGGCAGGCAACCCTGACCTGCACTTGGTTTCGCTATCCGCAAAGCTATCTGACTCTGTTTAAACCAGGCTTGAATATCTGGGTGAGTGGAAATTTGAGCGAATACGGCGGGCGGCTCCAACTGATGCACCCTGAATTTGAGCAGATGGACGACGTGGATGAGGAGGATTTTTGGAAAAACAGGGAAGTCCTTCCCATCTATGGGCTGAGCGGAAATCTGACCCAAAAGTTTTTCCGGAAAGCGATACACGCGGCTTTTGAGGAATTCGCCAGGCAAATTGAGGAAAATCTGCCCGCCAATACCCTGACAAAACACGTTTTCGAACCCCGACGCGTGGCTTTGCAAAAAATGCACTTTACACATAATCCGAAGGAATTGTCAAGGACGCGGGAAAGATTCGCCTATGAGGAATTTTTCTATTCGCAACTTTTGTGGGCGCGATACAAACACCAGCACACCACCCAGGTTCAGGGAATAAAATTTGAGAATAAAAGGAAGCTGACATCGGCTCTGTATAAGGATTTGCCATATAAACTGACCGGCGCTCAAAAAAGGGTGATAAACGAGATATTTGACGATATGTGTGGGGAAAAACAAATGACGCGCCTGTTACAAGGGGACGTGGGCTCCGGAAAGACGATTGTGACGCTGTTTGCCATGCTCCTGGCTGTGGAAAACGGATTTCAGTCGGCGTTGATGGCGCCCACGGAAATCCTGGCAGACCAACATTTTGGCAATATCAGCGGCATGGTTTCGGATTTGGGGCTGAACGTGGTTTTGTTAAAAGGAGGCAGCTACAAGGGAAAAGCGCAGGTCAAGGCTGAAATCGCCGATGGTTCAGCCCAAATCGTGATTGGAACCCACGCGCTTTTGCAGAGCGATATCACATTCCAAAATCTGGGCTTTGTGGCGGTGGACGAACAACATCGCTTCGGGGTTCAACAGCGGGCGGATTTGGCAAAAAAGGACAAACATCCGGATTTGTTGTATCTGAGCGCCACGCCCATTCCACGTTCGCTGTCGCAGACAGTTTATGGAGATTTGGAAGTGTCTGTGTTGGATGAAGTTCCGGCAAATCGTATCCCGGTTATCACGAAGGTTCGCTCCCCGCAACAGATTGATATGGTTTTTGGCGAAGTGGGAGAAGAACTCGCGGCGGGGAGGCAAGCTTACGTGGTTTGTCCCCTGATTGAGGAATCCGACAAACTGGACATCGTGGACGCCCAACGGATGCATAAACATGTGTCGGAGATGGTTTTCCCCCAGTATTCCTGTGTGTTGTTGCACGGGAGGATGAGCTCGGCAGAAAAGGATGAAATCATGTTGCGCTTCAAAAATGGAGAAATCAAAATCCTGGTTTCAACAACGGTGATTGAGGTGGGCGTGGATATTCCCAACGCTTCGGCGATGATTATTGACCACGCGGAAAGGTTTGGCCTGGCTCAACTGCATCAGCTTCGAGGCAGGGTGGGACGCGGTGGACAGCAGGCCTGGTGTTATTTAATCGCACATCTGCCCCTGAGCAAAGTGGCTAACGAACGGCTGAACACGATGATGCGCAGCACGGATGGATTCCTCATCGCGGAAAAAGATTTGGAACTGAGGGGACCGGGGGAGTTTTTTGGCACGGAACAATCTGGTATGCCGAGCTTTAAACACGCCAACTTGATTACCGACCAGGGTTGGTTGCGCAAAGCCCGGGAAGACGCCTTCGCCATCATCGCCAGCGACCCGGATTTGGGAAGCGAAAACAACGCTCTAATCAAAAAATTCCACACCACTCAACACATTGATAAAGAGAAACTTATCCAGTATTGACCCCCGGTAATCGGGATTAAACTATTGACGGAAACAGCCCTTTCATTATGAGGGATTTTAGACTATAAAAAAAGAGACAAAATGAGGTGCCAATGAAAAAGCTGACCCTCCTGACCCTGCTGGTCATCGCGTTGAGCGCGGTGTCCGCCATTAAATTTGACCCGGATATATTCTATTCGCGTACCGTGATTGTGTGTTTCACCAAAGACGCGGTGGGCAACGATACCGGCAAAATAGAGACGAGCCTGGAAGACGGAATTGTTCGAACCGGGCTGGAAACTTTTGACGCTCTGGCGACTGAATATGGAATCGTTGACCTGCGTCAAATGCACCCATACGTGAAGGTTCCCACCTGGAACGACAACGGTATCTATCTGCAAAACCACTATCGCGTTATCCTCGATTCAGACGAATATATCGACGACGCGGTGGAGGCTTTGGCGAAGGATAAAAACTTGATTTACGCCGAATTGGAAGGCATTAACCGCACAAAATTCGTGCCCAATGACCCCATGGTGACCCAGCAATATGTTCATTCCCGTGTCCGCAGCTATGAAGCCTGGGACTACGTTATGGGCTCCTATGACGTGAAAATCGCCATCACAGACTCCGGTGTGAAATGGAACCATCCCGACCTGAGGGCAAACATCTGGATTAACCCCGCCGAATCCGCCGGTATGACCATCAACTGGGATGCCGGAACCATCCACGGTGGAGACGGAGTTGACGCGGGTGAAGGCGGCGGAAAAATCGACGACCTGATTGGCTGGGACTTTGTTGGCAACGACAACAACCCCATGCAAAACTATCCCAGTAACGACCATGGCACCCACGTGGCAGGTTGCGCGGCAGCGGTTGGAGACAACGGCATCGGCCTTGTTGGCACATCTCCCATCGCTTCCATCATTTCCTGCAAAGGTTCCCCGGACACATCACCCTCCACGGGAATCCAATATGCCTATGACCAGATTAAATATTCCGCGGAATTGGGCGCCGATATCATCAACGCCAGTTGGGGCAGCCCCGGCAGCGGAGTGTATCCAAATTCCATCGTGAACTATGCCACAGCGCTGGGTTCTCTGGTGGTGACAGCCGCTGGCAACGACAACGTGGAACATAACGCCAGCTATCAGGATTATCCCGCGGATTGTGACAACGCTCTCTGCGTGGCTTCCACCGGGCAGCAGGATATCAAATCCAACTTTTCGGATTATGGCGAACCCATCGACATTTGCGCCCCAGGCGAAGGCATCCTTTCCACCATCATCACCGGAAACGGATATGACGCCTATGATGGAACTTCCATGGCCTCTCCCGTCGCCGCTGGAGTTTGCGCCTTGGTGAAGGCTCTTCATCCCCAAATGACACCCAACCAGCTCAGGCAACGAGTGATGATGACGGCTGATTATCACTATGACGCGAACCCGAACTATCTGGGCAAACTGGGCACAGGCAGAATCAACGCCTACGCCGCCACGATGTTTGACAAAATCCCCAACATCACCATCGACGACACGATGTTGGCAGAGCTGGAAGGCGATGGCGACGGCATCCCCAACCCCGGTGAAACCATTCAACTTAAAGTTTCCCTGAACAACTATCTGGACCCCTTCACCGGACTGGCATGGCTGACTGGAAACAACCTGACAGCCACGCTCACCTGCAATTATCCCGGAATCACCATCCTGGATGACACGGCTTCGTTTGGAACGCTTTCACCCGGCAGCACGATGTGGAACAACAGCCAGCCCTTCAAATTCAGAGCGGCTTCCACCCTGCCTTCAGAGTCCATTCCCTTCGAACTGGTGATTTCCGCGAATCAAGACTCCAATTTCCCCTACAATAAAACCCTGCCCTTCAGCGTTGACCTTTCCCTGGTTCAAGCCGGATGGCCACACCACGTTGGCGGAGCTTCCTCCTCCAGCGCCATCCTCTTCAATCTGGACACGAACCCGGATTTGGAAGTCATTTTTGGCGACCCTACCGGAAATATCCGTGCGGTGAAAGCAAACGGCAGTTCCGTCCCGGGATTTCCCATCAATGCTGGCGCACCCATCATCGGCTCAATCGCCATGGGCAATCTGGACAGCAGCAGCACCAAACACTTTGCCGCCAACCTCCAAAACAGCAACGTGTTGCTTTTCAACCAAAACGGTGAAGTCCTCTGGACTGTTCCAGCAGGCGGAAACCTGCGCAGCGGCCCCGTGATGGCGGATTTGGCAAACAACAACCAAGGCAAGATTATCACCGTGACCCAAACCGGAAGCCTGGTGGTTCTGAACGCCGACGGCACAGCCTATCCCAACTTCCCAGTGGCTCTGGGCGGAGCCTGTTTGGCATCACCAGCCATTGCCGACCTGAATGGTGACGGCATCCACGAAATCATTGTGGCAACCCTGAATGGAAACCTCCACGCCATCAACAGCGCCACGGGTCAAAACATCGCCGGTTTCCCCGTGACCATGCCCGGCGGCTCCCAAAACGCCATCACCATCGCCAATATCGACAACGACCCCGACCCTGAAATCATCGTGACCACCAGCACCTCTGGCCATATCTTGGTTTACAACCACGACGGCAGCCTGCTTTTCGAGAAAAATGTGGGCAGCCAGATTAAAACCAGCGCTGTGGTGGCGGACGTGAACGGTGATGACAACAAGGAAATCATCGTGATTGGCGCCACCGGAATCGTGCACGTGCTCAACAGTAGCGGGAACAACCTTCCCAACACACCGATAAGCATCGGACAGGCAGTTGAATGCACACCCACCATCGCCTATTTTGACGGTGATAACTACGCGGGAATCATCTTCGGCGACACCAACGGCTATGTCCACAGCCTGCGCGTGGATGGCACTGAATCTCCGAACTTCCCCATCCGCATCAACGGAAACGTGAAAACCTCTGCCGCGCTGGCGGATATCGACCGTGACGGCGACCTGGACATCGTGATTCCAAACGACGACAGTTTCTACGTTATCGACATCAAACGCGCCGCGCAACAGATTCCCTGGCCCTGCTATCTGGGCGGATACAACCGCTCCGGAAACATCATGCAATACACACCGGTTCAGGATATTGAGACCCCCGCTCTGGTTACAGAGCTGAGAGGCAACTATCCCAACCCCTTCAATCCCAGCACCTTAATCAGCTACACGCTGGCCAATCCCGGACAGGTGAGTCTGGAGATTTTCAACCAAAAAGGACAACTGGTGAACACCCTGGTGAACGCGGACCTTCCCGCTGGAAACCATCAGGTGGAATGGAACGGACGCGACTCTGGCGGACAGACCGTCAGCAGCGGTGTCTATTTCTACCGTATGCGCTCTGGAAAATATTCTTCCACCCGCAAAATGGTAATGATGAAATAAAGATAAACACATAAATTGAGACCGAAACACCGGAATCCGGCCACCCCGGACCACATCAACACGGGGAACCGCGCTTCCGGTGTTTTGGCAAAAAGCTTGGCAAGCGAGGAAACAAATGGCTGAAAAACAATATGGTTCCAATAAATTCCAGGATATGAGCTGGATTGCGTCCCACTGGGCATACTATCTCCGGCTGAATTCACACGTTTTGAAACGGGGCGTTCCAGCGCGTGAACTCATCGGTCTGAAATATCCTTTCAAACTGCCTGACCCCGTTAAACCGCCCCTGTTGTCGGTGGATTTCACCGATGCCTGTGACCTTGCCTGCGTTTATTGCAACAACCCCCTTTTCCCGCATCCGCGCACCATGATGAGCGATGGCATCTTCAACTGTCTGCTCCAAAACCTGCGCGCAGCGAAGATAAACCGGGTTCGGGTCGGTGGCGGCGAACCCATGCTTCATCCCAAATGTGCCGAAATGTTGACAAAACTGAAGCCGCTCACAAAATATCTTTCCATCATCACAAATGGACAGTGGAAAGACCCCCACGATATTGACGAAGTTCTGCTCTCCGGGGTGGATTTGATTGAAGTTTCCGTGGACGCCGGTGGCGCCAAAATCTATGAAGCTTCACGCCAAAACGCCAGCTACACACGTTTGTTGAAAAACATTCGCCACCTGCGTCAGCTCAGAGACAGGCTCAGAAACGGCACCCTGATTCGCGTGAGACTGATGTTAAGACCTTCAACCCGCCATCTGGAACGCTGGGAAACCGCTTTTTGGAAACGATACGCCGACGCGGTTTTACCCCAATTTCTCCTGAAACATCCGGATTCGGATTACGACGACGACGTGTTCCACTCCAAGGTTTATGATGAAAACACAGCCCCAGTCTGCACCCTGCCCTTCAAAGACCTCCAAATCAGGCCGGATGGACGCATACCGCTTTGTCCTGCCAAGGGTTGCAGTCTGGACCCCGCCAAGCGCAGCTTTTTGGGTCATGTTTGTCACGATTCACTAATCGACATCTGGAACGGTCCGGATTTCAAGGCCATGCGTCTGGCTCAGCGCAGCCGTCAGGGCAAGATTTTGGAAGGCTGCAAAGGCTGCAACTACAGCTGACCCGGTTTCTTCACAAAGCACGCCCCCTGAAATTTTCTTGAATGAGTCTGTAAAGGCTTTTCAATAGGGTGGTTGGGAGTCAAAATAGCTTGAGGATTTGGGTGACGGTTTATACCTTAAACCAACTTGATGTCCTCCAGCATATATGCCGAAAGCAGATCATGACATTTGATAAGCTCCAGAAACCGCTCCAAAGAACCGAAGTGATGCTCCCCGCAATCCCTGTAGAAACCCTTGGGAAAACCTTGTGGGAGAGATAAGTTCTGGGGATTGACAAATTCCGCCGGATGCAAGTAAAACACCAATGGCTGGCACGTGTGAGCCAAGAGATTGAAAAAAACACGTACAAAGAGATGTGGAAAGATTCTGAGCAGCCTCATATTTAAGGGTAGTATCCATGCACTGGGTGGGATTTCAAGAAGCCTGCCATTCTTTGTCTCGATAAAATGTGCTTTGCTGGGCTTACAGAAGCATCTCAACGCATTCACACTTCCTGCTCCAAAATCGTATCTCCGGGCTGGGATTGAGGAATCTGCCTGATAGCCTAATTCTCCCAATACATCGAAAGTGG
>JAAYKA010000103.1 GCA_012522635.1 Candidatus Cloacimonadota bacterium | reverse complement strand
GTGGTGGAAACGGATTGGGGATTGTTTGTGGCGGTGACGTCCAGATAGCGGGTGTCGATTCCGCTGCCGTTGTATTCGTAAATTCTGAACCAATAAAGTGTATTGGGGGTGAGGTTTGTGACCGTGCAGCCATTGAAGGGGATGTCTTCAAAGAACTGGGTGGCGCCGTTGAAAATCACCTGTTCGCCACTGCCGGTGTAGAAGGTGTTGGCGGTGGGGTCGCTGCCGTCAGCGGGAGTGGTGAAACTGTTGTTGGTGTTGATTTTAACCACCCGACGAGCGCCGTTTCCGGGCGTCCATTCCAAGGAAATGGAGGTGTAGGCTGGATAGCCGATGATGTCGTGGGCTTGCAAAGTGGGAGCTTCGATATTCTCGCTCGCCACCAAACCCGACAGAGGCAGGCTCACGCTGGGAGCGCCGGGGCTTGAATGAACCAGGTTTCCGCTGTAGGTTCCACTGGCGGAACCACTCAGGCGAACCAAAACCTGTCCGGAAAAAGTGGGGGAGACGCTGGTGGAATTGGCGCTGTAGCTGTTTCCGTTATTAGTGGAGATTTCAAAACCACTGGGAATGGAGATGGTGATGTTTTGGGTCAGATTCGCGGAGGAAAGACTGTAACTCTGTGGTTGAGAAGGTGTTCCGGTGGGGGTGGAGAAATGGCTGAAACCACCGCTGACATAGATGGCGGGGTCGCTGGTGGAAGTGGTGGTAACATCAATGGCGTTTGAATTCGCGCTGGTTCCGTAGGGGTTTTCAGCACGGACAAGATAGTGGTATAGCGTGTTTTCTTCCAAACCGGACACGAGGTGGCTGGAAATGTTGCCCACATTGAGGTTTTCGTAGCCGGGAACGTAGCTGATGGCTCTGGCGCGATGGTTGTGAGAGCCCAAATAATCGACGGTATCTTTGGGATAAAAATCCCACTCGCTTTCCAAAGTTGGAAATCCAGAGCTTGGGTTTTGGGTGATTCCGGAAGTTACGAAAGCCTTGCGCACCAGGGTTTTATCCATCGTCACATTGGACCCCGACCCCCAGTAGTATCCGGGGTTTTCTCCAATTCTGCCAAAAATATCGACGTAGGAAGCGGTGGATATTTTGTAAAGCGCCACGGCGTCGTTTCCGTTGAAATTCACCGCGGCGTTGTTGATTGCCGTCACACCCGAAGGCAGTTGCAAAGTCGCCGCGCTATTTTTGTAAACCACACAGGCACCGCTGGCCAGGTCTCCGGAAAGCTGGACGTTGTTGGTTGGAGAGCTGGCTCCATTGGCGAAAAGCTGGAGGCGGTAGTTTGAGAGGTCGATGGCGGCGCTGGTTCCGTTGTAGATTTCGATATATTTGTTGTCGCTGCTGCCTTCCACGTATTCGGAGATGAAGAGGTCTTCCACATCGGAACCGGTGTAAACATCGAGGCGGTAGGAACTTGCGTTTTCCACGCGGAGCCAGTTTGCGGTGAACCCGCCGGGGTTGATGGCGCTGGCTTCCAAAGCGAGAGGGACATCAGGATTGGAGCCGGAAATCACTGTACCGCTGCAAGATACGGTTTGGATTGAGGCGCCGGAGCTGTTTAAATCAATGTTTTTGTTGTTATAGTTTCCAGTGGGCAAACCTGCTTTCAAGCGAACATAAACGGTTGTGGGTGGGAGGCTTGAGCCATTGGGTTGAAGCGAGAGGGAGCCAGAGTAATCGCTTTGGGGGCTGAGGGAGATTTCAAATTCGTTCGGAGCGCTGATAATCAGGTTTGCATAGAGGTTTTGAGCGCTGACGTTGAAGCTTTTTTCGGAGGAAGGACCCAAGCCAAACATGTAGCTGAATCCGCTCAGGGAAGCAGGCGCCACCGTGATTCCGGGTTCCAAAACTGCTCCGCTGCAGACGACAGTTTCGGTTTGGGCGCCGAGAGTGGAAACGCTGATTTCTTCATTTATATAGTTTTGGGCGGGAAGTCCGGCTTTCAGTCTCACATAAATTGTTGTGGGGGAGAGGGTTCCGCCACTGGGAGACAGGTTGATGGTGTTTGTGGGAGAAAAGGCGGCTCCACCCTGAAGGGAAATCTCGTAATTTGATGAGGGTTTAACAGTTACATTTTGAATAAGTTCCGAACCTGACACGGTGAATTGTTGCTCTTGGGAAGGGCCGTTATTCAATATATAGTAGAATCCGGAAAGGTTCAGCGGGCTAACATTCAGGTGGGCAACGTGATGGGGCGTGATTTGCACGGAAATGTTGTCGAAAAACGAAGTTTGATTCGCGGCGGTGGAACCATGCCAAAAGGCGCCAAAATAGTTGAGTGAGTTTGAGGTGTAGGTGTTGTCGGTGGCGGTTCCCTGGGAGACCAGATTTCCGCTGAGGGGGTCGGCAAAAGCGGAACCTCCATCATTGCGCAGGAAAAGCTCCCATTTATTTGTGTTGGAATCGTAGGTCACTTTCACGCTCAGATATTCGGCTCCAAAATCAGTCAAACCGCTGGTGTTACTGGTGATTAGGTTCACGAGGCTGCCATTGGAGATTCCGCCGGTAAATTTTGCCAAGCGAACGGGGTCAGTATCGCCTGATTGTCCGTAAACCACGGCGTAGCCTGATCCCGAGGTTTTTACAGATTCATCGGTGGCGCCCAAAATGAAGGCGACGCCGTAGTTTCCGGAATCAAAACCGCCGGGGTTGGGTCGAATTTGTCTGATGTTGAAAACCCAGGTTATTTGACCGCTGTTGTTTGCCAAAATCCTATTGTAGGGCGCGCTGAAATTGGAGGTGAGATAATTGGCAAAGACCCAGCCGTCGGCATTTGTACTGCCACTGGCGTCGTTGGTTAATTCCAACTGGGCGGGGCTTGTGTTTCGGCGCGCTCCCCAATCCGCTCCAGAGCGGGTTACATACCATCCGCTGGAGCCAATCTGACCGGAAGTGGTCCAGTTCGCGCTCTGATAATTTGAAAAATCATCGTTAAAAACAGTGGTTTGAGCAAAAATAATTCCCCAAGCCAGAATCAGGGTCAAGAAAATCATATATTTTTTCATTGGGTCTCCATTTTTCTGCCAAGCGTCGGTTTGAAATTAACCGTGGCAATCGCGCAACTATTAGCGGCGTATAAACTTGCGAAACATGTCAGTGGGTTTTCGCCAGATGATGAAAAAATATGCAATTTCGATTCCACGGCAAGCTTGCCAAAAAGAAAATGGCTTTTTGTTGAAAATAATACACAGATAATAAAAGCAGATAATTTTTGTTCTTGACACCACAAGGGCTGTCATTTAGTTTGTAATCATCTGGAGAAACTTTTGAAAATACGAGGTGAACATGCTAAAAAGATCAAAAGCTATTCTTGTTACATTGTTGTTGCTGGCGTTGATGCCGGCAATCCATGCCTTCGAGAGCACCCTTTTGTTGGAAGGCGGGCTTGGCATTCCTTTGGATGACATTGAAGGCACGAATTCCAAAAAAGGCGCCTGGGCGGTTGCTTGGGATGCCTGGGCCATCAAAGATTGGCTTGGAGTGGGCATCAGCCCTTGGTTTGCCAACGTGGCAGTCCAGGGTGATGACCCAAACGAGTCATATTTTTCCTCATTGGAAGGGATTAATCTTTATCTGAAAGTCCGTCCCACCACGGTTGGGGCAATTAATTTTTCTGAAGACGCTTTTTTGAAGCGTATTTCGCCATTTGCCGAACTGGGCGCGGGTTGGTCCACCCATGGCAGTAAAGCCAATCCAGGCATCGCGGATAACCCCAGCGTCCCGGCTGGTTTCAGGGGACACTTCACCGTTCCGCACGCCGCCGCTGGTATTTCTTTCCTTTATAAGAAAAACATCGTCAGCGAACTGGGTGTGAAGTATAACCTCTTCACCAAGGACAACATTGACCTGGTGGAAACAGGCAAGATGAACGACGCGCTCCTGACACCCTACATCGGGGTGGGAATCAATTTCGGCGCCAAAAAAACTGTTCCTGTCGTGGCTGGAAACATCGATATCAAAGCCCAATTGGCAAGATTCAGCACCGAAGTGGGAACGCCTTCATTGCCACAGGCTTACGACCTGAAAGGAATCGACCTGAGCCAGGGAATCAGCTTGGAAGCTCCTGAAGCTTTTGAGATTTCCATCGATGGTAAAAACTACTATCCAAGCCTGGAATTGCCCGCTGGCTTTGAT
Organism: Candidatus Cloacimonadota bacterium; assembly: GCA_012522635.1. Classification (NCBI taxonomy): domain Bacteria; kingdom Pseudomonadati; phylum Candidatus Cloacimonadota; species Candidatus Cloacimonadota bacterium. Next base: position 13,951 of record JAAYKA010000103.1, on the reverse strand, counting down.
GGTCGCGTTTTGGTTCGTCTCACCGGCGCCAAGAAAGGCGTTTACGAAGGCTATATCAGCCATGCCAGCAAGGGCGCCACTCCCATGTTGCTTCCCGTGTTTGGAACCGTTACCGACAAGGTTGTGCAGCCTGTTCTGAAGCTCGACGCGAAGCTGGGCTCTTTTACCACAGTACAGGGAACCCCTTCCGCCGCTCAGGCTTACAAGATTTCTGGAACCAATTTGACTGGCAAAATCCAGGTTGAAGCCCCGGAAGGATTTGAGCTTTCCATCGACGGAGGCAAAACTTGGAAAAAAGCCGCGACAGTTGACGCTGGCTTCGACGGAGACTTTTTGGTTCGCCTCACTGGCGCCAAAGCCGGCGAATTTGGCGGCACCTTGAATCACGATAGCGAAGGCGCCAACAGGGTTGCCCTGCCGGTTTTGGGAGTGGTGACACTTCCCGACGCGCCCAAGCTTCCTCAAATCAGGCTGCAAGCTGGCGACCTTAAAACATTCTCCACCGAAGTGGGCAAACCTTCCGCCGCGCAAAGCTATAAAATCAAGGGTGAAAACCTGAAGGGCGATATTGACATCACCGCGCCGGCAGGTTTTGAATTCTCCCTGGATGGCGGCAAAACCTATGCTCATTCGATGATTGTGCCCGGAAGTATCGACAGGGAAATCCTGGTTCGTCTCACCGGTGCCAAAGCCGGAAACTTTAGCGGCAGCATCGATCACGCCAGCAAAGACGCCACAACGTTCAAACTTCCCGTGATTGGAACAGTGACCGACCTGAAAGTCCCGGCCATTCCGGAACTGAATTTGAGCCTGCAAAACCTGAAACCTTTCAACACGGAACTGGGCACGCCCTCCGCTCCGCAGAACTATAAACTGAACGGGTTGAACCTGACTGGAAACATCCAGCTCAACGCCCCGGAAGGTTTTGAGATTTCTGTGGATGGCGGAAAGACCTGGAAGCCAAGCGCCACCGTCAATCCCAATTTCTCCGGAGACGTCTGGGTGAGACTGAAGGGCGACAAGGTTGGCAATTTCGCCGGCGCCATCGACCACAAGAGCGAAGGCGCGGTGACCCTGCCCATGCCATTGGTTGGAACAGTGTCCGCTCCGAAACCCGCCGGTCCCAGCGATGAAGACCTCCTGGCACAAGAGCTGGCAAAGCTCATCGTCCATTTCGACACCAACCTCTACGTGATTCGCGACGGTGATAAACCAGCCTTGGACCGCGTGGCGGAATTCCTTAAAAAACTGCCCGATACAATGGTCGAAATCCAAGGCCACACCGACAGCCAAGGCAGCGACAAGATTAACGAACCGCTTTCCCACAACCGTGCCAAAGTGGTGAAGGATTATCTGGTTGCCAGAGGCGTGGACGGGGAACAAATCGAAATCAAGGGCTACAGCTCAAAAGATCCCATCGCCACCAACAGCACAGCGGCTGGACGTCAGGAAAACCGCCGAGCTCAAATGGTTATCATCAAATAGCAAAACGCAAGTTCTGATTAGATAAAAAAGGGCTCACCCGCCAAGGTGGGCCCTTTTATCAATCCAAACTTTTTCTTAAAAAAGTAAAGGAATACTAAGGGCGGCAAGAGGGAGGCAACCCGAAAAAGCCACAATCATTCAATCTTGATGGAACAGAAAAAATTCAGACGCCATCTTTGAAGAAAGCGCAGGCAGCTCAGCTAAAATCCGAACCTTCTAAAAAAAATAAAAGCTGTTCTTGACAAAAAAGGGGACTAATAATTTTTTGTACCGAACCGGGTTTTTCGGTTGAATCATAGAGTGAAGCAAGAAAAGTTATTGACAGAATTCTGGTGTTGGAAATACATGGTACTTCTTGACGCCGATGTAGCTCAATGGCAGAGCAATTGATTTGTAATCAATAGGTTGGGGGTTCAACTCCCTTCATCGGCTCCAGAAATTGTGGACAGGTGGTCGAGTGGTTAATGGCACTGGGCTGTAAACCCAGCGACGAGAGTCTACGGAGGTTCGAATCCTCCCCTGTCCACCACTTTTTTTTGAGAATGCCAGCGGGAATAGCTCAGTTGGTAGAGCATCAGCCTTCCAAGCTGAGGGTCGCGGGTTCGAACCCCGTTTCCCGCTCCATTTTCATGTATCCAAACGCCTTATATCTGAAGATTTTAGCTCAAGTAGCTCAGCAGGTAGAGCACCTCCTTGGTAAGGAGGAGGTCATCGGTTCGAGTCCGATCTTGAGCTCCACTTTCTTTATCGATAAGATTAAAAATAACAAAACACGACGTGGGATCCGCGAGCGGGTCCCAGGAGGAAAAATGGCAAAAGAAAAATTCGTTCGTACCAAGCCGCACGTCAACATTGGTACGATTGGCCACATCGATCATGGCAAAACAACGTTGACCGCAGCTATCACTGCGTATTTGAGCAAAAAGGGCGGCGCGCAAGTCCGTAGCTTTGACAGCATCGACAACGCGCCGGAAGAAAAAGCGCGTGGTATTACAATCGCCACGTCCCACGTAGAGTATGAGACCGAAGGCCGTCACTACGCGCATGTTGACTGCCCCGGCCACGCCGACTATATCAAAAACATGATTACCGGCGCAGCACAAATGGACGGAGCCATCCTCGTCGTAAGCGCCGCGGACGGCCCCATGCCCCAGACCCGCGAACATATCCTGCTCGCCCGTCAAGTGGGCGTGCCTGCCATCGTGGTGTTCATGAACAAGATTGATATGGTTGATGATCCTGAACTTTTGGACCTGGTGGAAATGGAAGTTCGCGAACTTCTGGAAAAATATGATTTCCCCGGCAGCGACATCCCCGTGATTCGCGGTTCAGCTCTCAAGGCTTTGAACCAGGATCCCGAGGCTGAAGCCCAGATCCAGGAACTGATGGACGCCGTGGACAGCTATGTCCCGCAACCCGACCGCGCCACCGACAAACCCTTCCTGCTTCCCGTGGAAGACGTATTTTCCATTCCGGGACGCGGAACCGTGGCCACTGGCCGTGTGGAACGTGGCGTCATCAAAGTTGGTGACAAAGTTGAACGCGTTGGCATCCGTGAAACCGTTGAAACCACCTGCACCGGTGTGGAAATGTTCCGCAAGCTTCTTGACGAAGCCCAGGCTGGAGACAACATTGGCGTTCTGCTGCGCGGATTCGCCAAAGATGACGTTGAGCGTGGAATGGTTTTGGCCAAACCCAAATCCATCACCCCTCACATCAGATTCACCGGACAGACCTACGTTCTGACCGCTGAGGAAGGTGGACGCAAGAATCCCTTCCGCACGGGATATCGTCCCCAGTTCTATTTCCGTACCACCGACGTGACCGGTTCTCTGACCCTTCCCGATGGTGTGTTGATGGTTATGCCTGGTGATAACGTTGAAATCACCGCTGAACTCATCACTCCCATCGCCATGGAGCAGGGTCTGCGTTTCGCCATCCGCGAAGGCGGTCGGACCATCGGAAGCGGCGTGGTTGGCGCCATCGTCGAATAAGCCCTGGATGATCTAAAATGAGAGATATCATTATCTTGGCTTGCGAGGATTGCAAAAACCGCAATTACACAACCACACGTAACAAGCGCAAGCATCCCAGCAGATTGGAGCTGAAAAAGTTTTGCCCCAACTGCCGGAAACACACGCTGCACAAACAGCGCTAAATATATGTTGCAGGACAGTAGTTCAATTGGTAGAGCACCGGTCTCCAAAACCGGGGGTTGCGGGTTCGATTCCTGCCTGTCCTGCCACATTTTATTTTGAGCGGAGCCTGGCTCCCTTAATGGTGAAACAATGAAAACCATGTTCAATAAGATTGGCCACTTTTTTCATGATGTGGCAAGTGAAATGCGCGCAGTGTCCTGGCCCACCATGGACGACATCAGGGAAGGAACGGTCGTTGTGATCGTTATTTCTGGTATCGTGGCGCTGTTTTTGGCTTTGGTGGATTTTGGCTTTGGCCAATTGGTGAAACTTCTTTTTTAAAGAGGGAAAATGGCAGAGGCAATGAAGTGGTATGCGATCCATACCTATTCTTCGCATGAGAACAAGGTGAAAACAGCCATCGAAAAAGGGCTGGAAGGAACCGAGCTCGCGAACCATGTGGGGCAGTTGCTTGTGCCGCTGCGAAAGGCCTTCATCATTCGCGAAGGCAAGAGGGTGGAGCAGGAACGCAAACTGTTCACCAGCTACGTTTTCATCGAAGCGGATTTGACTCCGCAGCTTCGCACCTACATTTTGGGCATCGCTGGGGTCACAAAGTTTTTGGGCCAAAGCAGGGATCATAAAGACCCCATCCCTTTGGACGAAGAAGAAGTTAACCGCCTTCTGGGCATCGCGGACAGAGAAAAAGAGCCGGGTAAATTGTTCGATTACATGCCCGGTGATATGGTTAAGGTTACCACTGGCCCCTTCACGGATTTTGAAGGAATCGTGCAAAAGGTTGCAGACGACGGCCAAAAGCTGGTGATCGACGTGACTGTGTTTGGCAGGCGTACCCCGGTTGAGCTTAGTGCCAACCAAGTGGAAATTTTGAAAAAATAAACATTGAGGAATAAAAATGGCGAAACCTAAAGACGTTGTGGCAATGCTGAAGCTTCAGCTTCCCGCTGGCAAAGCGACCCCGGCCCCTCCGGTTGGACCGGCTTTGGGCCAGGTGGGAGTGAATATTCCCGAATTTTGCCGCCAGTTCAATGAAAAAACAGCCGACCAGCCCGGGATGATTTTCCCCGTGGTTATTTATGTCGCCAAAAATAAATCCTTCACTTTTGAGATCAAGACACCACCTGCGTCGATTTTGATCAAGAAAGAGGCCGGTTTGGCCAAAGGTTCGTCCACACCAAATAAAGAAAAGGTGGGACACATCAATCAAGAACAGCTGCGCAATATCGCCCAGCAGAAAATGCAGGATTTAAACTGTAATACCCTTGAATCTGCTATGAGTATGATCGCTGGCACTGCAAGGAGTATGGGAGTCGTCGTTGACGACTGACCCGCCTTGTGCAGGAGATAATATTCATAAGGAGAGTCAATGAAACATAGCAAAAGGTACAACACTGCCTACGGGATGTATGACCGCCAGAAACGCTATGAACTTGACGAAGCGCTCAAGATTTTGAAAGCCGTTCCGACTTCAAAATTCGATGAGACGGTTGAAGTTCATCTGAATCTGGGGGTCGATCCCCGCAAAGCCGATCAGCAAATCCGAAATTCGCTTGTTTTGCCCCATGGAACGGGCAAGATTTCGCGTGTTTTGGTTTTTGCAGAAGGCGAAAAGGCAGACGAGGCCAGGAATGCCGGTGCCGATCACGTTGGCTTGGATGATCTGATGGAAAAGATTTCGGGCGGATGGTTCGAATTCGACGTCGTGATCACCACACCCACGATGATGGGCAAAATCGGCAAACTGGGAAGGGTGTTGGGTCCGCGCGGCCTGATGCCCAATCCAAAGGTTGGTACCGTGACCATGGACATCGGAAAAGCCGTTGAGGAAAGCAAGGGCGGTAAAATCGCCTACAGGGTGGACAAATTTGCGAATTTGCACATCCCCGCTGGAAAAATCAGCTTTTCCCCAGAGATGCTCAGAGACAATATCAAAGCCATCCTGGCAGCGATATTGAAAGAACGCCCGCCCACAATGAAAGGCGTGTTCATCAAGAGCATAACTCTTTGCACCACCATGGGTCCCGGGATCAAGCTGCAAATCGCAAGCGCAACTCTGGCAGCGAAGAGCTAAAGGAGAGAAAAATGGTTCAAAATGTTAAATATGACATTGTTGCACAATTGAAAGAACGTTTAGAAGGCGCCAAAGCGATCGTACTGGTGGATTACAAGGGAATAAATGTGGAACAGGTGAGCCAACTGCGGAACAACTATCGTGACGTGGAAGTGGATTACCTGGTTCAAAAGAACACCCTGATCAAGATAGCCCTGAACGATTTGGGCATCAACGAACTTGACGAATTTTTGGTGGGACCCACTGCGCTTGCCATCTGCAAAAGCGATGAGGTTGCCCCCGCCAGAGTGCTGGTCAAATTCATTAAGGAAGTGATGGAAGACGCGGAGTTTCCCAGTTTTAAGGTTGGATTTGTGGCTGGTCAGGTCTATGACCAAGCCCAGTTGATTTCCCTGGCAAAACTGCCCACCCGCGATGAACTCCTATCCAAGGTCATGGGCAGCTTGAATGCCCCGATCACAAACTTCCTGAACGCATCACAAGGTGTCGCCCGTAAATTAGTCTACGCGCTTGATGCCATTGCCAAAACCAAGGCAAGCTAACCAAAATATATAATTTCCTGGAGGAAAAAATGTCCGATAAAATAACTCAAGTAATTGACCTGATTTCTGAAATGAGTCTGCTTGAAGTTGCTGAACTCGTTGAAGCGATGGAAGAGAAATTTGGCGTTTCCGCCGCCGCTCCCGTTGCTGTTGCCGCCGCTCCCGCAGCTGGCCCTGAAGCCAAGGAAGAACAGACCGAATTTGACGTCATTCTGAACAGCGCAGGCGAGAAAAAGATCAACGTTATCAAGGTTGTGCGTGAGATCACCAAACTTGGGCTGAAGGAAGCCAAAGATCTGGTTGACGGCGCGCCCAAAATGGTTGTGGAAAAAGTCAGCAAAGAAGAAGCGGAATCAGTTCAGAAAAAACTCGAAGAAGTCGGTGCTTCTGTCGAAGTTAAATAGGGCTGAAATCCCTTATACGATGTCCAAAAAAAGTCCCCCGGGACTTTTTTTGGACTTGTTATGTCTAAATTCGCAAATCTGTTCTCATTGTCCCGCCAACACCTCGATTTTTGGCAGATTATTCACTTTGCACAATCGAGAGTGCGCAAGCAACACACTATTCACGAGACGGTTAGAGACCGCAAAGGAGTGAGCTTTTGAGAAAGATCAAGAGTTTTTCCAAGATATCCGGCCGCTTTGCCGAGCTTGGCATCCCGGAAGTGGAAATTCCCAATCTGCTGGCTATGCAAGTGGATTCGTTCGACTATTTTTTACAAAAGGACATCCGTCCTCAAAGCCGTGAGAAGAAAGGTCTTCAGGCTGTTTTTGAATCCACCTTCCCCATTGAGGATAACAAGGGCAATTTCCAGTTGGAATTCATGGAATACAATGTTCTGCAGGAAAAATATTCAATTGATGAATGCCGCGAAAGAAACCTTTCCTACCAGGCACCGCTGAAAGTGCGGCTGCGGCTATCCATCTATGAGCAAACCGAAGAAGAACGCCTGGTTCAAGACGTTATTGAACAGGAAGTGTTTTTGGGTGAAGTGCCCCTGATTACAGACCAGGGCACCTTCATCATCAATGGAGCTGAAAGGGTTGTGATTTCCCAGCTTCAGCGTTCACCCGGCGTCTTTTTCTCGGAAAGCAAACATCCCAGCGGCAAGACTCTTTATTCCGCCAAAGTGATTCCATATAACGGTTCCTGGCTGGAATTCAACATCGATATCCACGACGTGATGTATGTTCATATCGATAAACGTCGCAAGCTGCCGGTCACTGTTATCCTGCGTGCCATCGGGATTTCCACAAATGAAGACTTGCGTAAAACATTCTATAAAACAGAAAAGCTGAATTTGAAAAAAGCCAGGGGTCGCCACCTCTATAAAGATATCACAGTGAAAGGCGTTGAAGATGCCGTGGCTCTGGCGAACGAACAAATTACCGATACGCTTGTGAAAACCCTGGAAACTCACGGCATAAAAACCGTTGAGGTGATTGACTATGATTTTGAAATCGCCCGCAAAGTATTGGAAAACACCATCGCCAAGGATCCAACAGAAAACCAGGAAGACGCGCTGAAAAAGGTCTACAGCCTCATCAGGCCAGGCGAAGACGCCACCCTGGAGGCTGCGAAGGACCTGGTTGACCGTATGTTTTTCACCGAAAAACGTTATAATTTGGACAAGGTGGGGCGCTATAAAATCAACACTCGCCTGGATATCGATGTGGATCCCAATTGCATGACCCTTTGCGTGGAGGATTTTGTCCATATTTTCAAAACCTTGGTCAATATCTACAATGACCAGGATGAAATCGACGATATCGACAGCCTCTCAAACCGCCGGGTTCGCACAGTTGGTGAACTGTTGGAAGAACAGTTCAAAACGGGACTTTCCATGGTTTCCCGCATCATCCAGGAGCGCATGGCAATCTCGAACACTGATGAAGTTACCGTTCATGACTTGGTGAACAGCAATGCCCTCATCTCGGTTGTCCAATCATTTTTCCTCACTGGCCAGCTTTCCCAATTTATGGAACAGACGAACCCTCTGGCTTCCCTCAGACATAAAAGAGCGTTTTCCGCTCTTGGCCCCGGCGGGCTTACCCGCGAACGGGCTGGTTTTGAGGTTCGTGACGTTCACGCCACCCACTATGGCAGAATTTGTCCCATCGAAACTCCCGAAGGACCAAATATCGGGCTCATTGTTTCACCTTCCATCTATTCGAGGATAAATCAGTTTGGTTTCATGGAAACCCCATATCGCAAGATTGTGGATGGAAAAGTGACCTCAGAATATGTCTTTTTGGACGCTGTTCAGGAAGATAAATATATCATTGCCCAATGCGATATTACTTTGGATGAAGATCGCCGGATTACGAATGAAACAGTCTTTGCTCGTGACAAAGGCGATTTTATCCTGGTCGATCCCAAACAAGTTCATTTCATGGATGTTGCGCCTCAGCAAATGGTTTCCGTCTCCGCGTCCATGATTCCATTTTTGGAGCATGACGACGCAAACCGAGCCCTGATGGGTTCGAACATGCAACGCCAGGCTGTACCGTTAATCAATCCGGTTGCGCCCATTGTTGGCACTGGCATGGAAAAAATTGCCACCATGGACACTTCAAACATTGCCGTGGCACCCTACGACGGCATTGTGACAAATGTCACCTCTGCCTACGTGGAAATCAAGCCGCTCAGTGAAAAGGACGAGGTGTTTTACCTCGGCACAGGCAATCGCATTGAACTTAAAAAGTTCGAGCGTACGAACCAGGATACCTGCAACAACCAGCGCCCTGTGGTTCGCATTGGCGACCAAGTTCGCAAAGGTCAGCCTATTTCTGATGGTGCCTGCGTGGAAGACAACCGTCTTGCGCTGGGTGCCAACCTGTTGGTTGCCTTCATGCCCTGGTATGGCTATAACTATGAAGATGCCATCATTTTAAGCGAAAAAGTGGCCCGCGATGACAGCCTCACCTCCATCTACATCGAAGAGATGGAAGTGTTGGTTCGCAATGTGAAAAACGGCCGTGAAGAACTGGCATACGACATTCCCAACGTTCCACCTTATGCCCTCAGAAATCTTGATAAAACAGGCATTGTCCGGGTTGGTTCGGTAATCGAGGCTGGTGATATCATCGTTGGAAAAGTGACTCCCAAAAGCATAGAAATTGACCCCTCACCCGAAGAAAACCTGATGCGAGCCCTTTTTGGCGACCGCGCCGGGGATTTCACAAACAGCTCCCTGAAGGCCAAACCTGGCATGGAAGGCGTGGTTATCGACGTGAAAGTGTTTTCCCGCTTGGAAGATGGTATTGAAATGGATGAGGACAAGGATGAAAAGTATGCCAAGCTGAAAAAAGACTTGAGCCTGCGCCGCAAGAAGGTGGAGGAATTCAAGGCAGAAAAGCTTTCAGCCGCCCTCTTGGGTCAAAAAGCGCAAACCATCTGGGACGAAAAGACTAATATCTATTTCATTCCATCCGGTAAAAAAATTACCAAGGCCGATATCGCACGTATCAATTTCAAAAAACTGGATATGGATGAACAACTGGTGCAGGATCAGGAAGAAAACGACAAGATCTACGGCGAAATCATCTTAAAGATAAAACAGTCCTTGGAGCAAAGCGAGAATATCTACCGCAAATCCCGCGAACGCATTAAACATGGAGACGAACTCCAATATGGCGTGCGCAAAATGGTGAAAGTATTTGTGGCTAAAAAGCGCAAAATTGAAGTGGGCGATAAAATGGCGGGACGTCATGGAAATAAAGGTGTTATCTCCATTGTGGCTCCCATCGAAGACATGCCTTTCATGGAAGATGGAACCCCTGTGGATATCGTTTTGAATCCTCTGGGCGTGCCTTCTCGTATGAACATCGGTCAAATCATGGAAACCCACCTCGGCATGGCAGCCCACGTTTTGGGCTATGAAGTGGAAACTCCCATTTTCGATGGTGCTTCCGTGGAGGAAATCGAAGCCGCGTTGAAAGAAGCGAATCTGCCCGCCGATGGCAAGCAGGTATTGTACGATGGAAAAACCGGCGAACCTTTCAAGGAACGTGTCACTGTGGGAATTATTTATATGATGAAACTTAACCACCTTGTGGCCGACAAAATGCACGCTCGCTCCACTGGACCCTACTCGCTCATCACGCAGCAGCCTTTGGGTGGGAAAGCTCAACACGGCGGTCAAAGACTGGGAGAGATGGAGGTTTGGGCACTGGAAGCCTATGGCGCAGCCCACCTTCTGGAAGAAATGCTCACCATTAAAAGCGACGACGTGGATGGACGCAACAATGCCTTTAAAGCCATCACACGTGGAGAGAACCCACCGCCTCCGGGAGTTCCAGAATCGTTTAATGTGCTTATCAGTGAGCTTAAATCCTTGGGATTCGATATTGAGTTTCTCAAGGAAAATGAAAAGGGCGAAGTGAGGTAAACATGTTGAAAGACACACGCCGTGAGATCCGCCCCAACGAATATGATTTGGTTCGTATCAAACTGGCTTCGTCGGAAACCATAATTAACGAATGGTCGCATGGCGAAGTTACCAAACCCGATACTTTAAACTACCGCACCCTAAAACCCGAAAAAGACGGCCTTTTCTGTGAAAGAATTTTTGGCCCCGAACGGGACTATGAATGTGCCTGCGGAAAATATAAGAAAAAACGTTTTCAGAACACAGTTTGCGATCGCTGTAATGTGTTGGTAACCAGCTCCAGAGTGCGCCGCACCCGTATGGGACATATTGCCCTCGCGGTACCCATTGCGCACATCTGGTTCGTAAAAAGCGCTCCCAGCAAGATTGGCACTCTGTTGGATATGACCGTGAAGGATTTGGAACGCATCCTCTATTATGAATCCTTCATCGTGATTGACCCGGGTGATACCCCCTATGAAAAATATGAATTGATCGAAGTGGATGAATATTACGAGATTAGGGATAAAGTGGGGGATAATTTCATTGCCATGATGGGTGCCGAAGCCATTCGCGAGTTGCTTGAGCGCATTGATCTTCATAACGAAGCTCTTAATATCCGCTCCCGCCTCAAAATGGAAAAAGCGGCACTACACAAACAGAAGCTGATTAACAAGCTTCGAATTGTGGACGCCTTCATAAAATCTGGAAACAAACCCGAATATATGGTGATGGAAGCCCTGCCCGTTTTACCACCCACGCTCAGACCATTGGTCCCGCTGGAAGGCGGGCGCTTTGCCACTGCGGACTTCAATGATCTCTACCGCAGGGTCATCACTCGCAACAATCGTTTGAAACAGCTTTTGGATATTCGCGCCCCTGAAGTGATTTTGCGCAACGAAAAACGTATGCTCCAGGAAGCCGTGGATGCTTTGATTGACAACTCTCGTAAGGCACGTCCAGTGCGGGGTAGAGGCAATCGTCCCCTGAAATCTCTGACCGATCAATTGAAGGGTAAACAGGGACGCTTCCGCCAAAACTTGCTGGGTAAACGTGTTGACTATTCTGGCCGCTCTGTGATTACAGTGGGACCGGAGCTAAAACTCTATCAATGTGGCATCCCCAAAGAAATGGCGGTTGAACTTTTCAAACCTTATCTGATTGAACGCCTGCAAAAAATGGGCGAAGCAGATAAGGTGAAAAACGCCAAGAAGCTCATCGAGAAAAAGCAGCCCGAGATTTGGTCGATTCTGGAAGATGTTATCAAAGACTATCCCGTATTGCTGAACCGTGCGCCCACTCTTCACCGGCTGGGAATCCAGGCTTTCATGCCAGTTTTGACCGACGACAAAGCCATCCAAATTCATCCGATGGTCTGCGTTCCTTTCAACGCGGACTTTGATGGTGACCAGATGGGCGTATACGTTCCTCTTTCGCATGAAGCCCAGATTGAGGCCCGCATCCTGATGCTTTCCACCCGAAATTTGCTTTTGCCCTCAAACGGCAGGTTGGCAATGGCGGCAAACCAAGACATCGTTTTGGGTTGCTACTACCTCACCATGGAGGTAACACCTGAACCAACCGATATCACCACGCTCCGCCATTTTTATGGCATGGACGAGGTTATCGCTGCCTACGAATCACAGGAACAGACATATTCCGTGAAGGGCGAGGTGCCGGGAGAGCGCGAGCTCGATCTTCACACTTGGATTAGGGTGAAAATCGATGGTGAATATATCGTTACCACCGTGGGACGTGTGGTTTTCAACCAAATCATCCCCGCGGAAGTGGGATTCCAGAACCTGATTTACGATAAAGGCAAACTCAACGACCTCGCCATGCAATGTTTTGACGCTGTGGGTCAGTGGCGTACAGCCCAGTTTTTGGATGAACTGAAAGAAGTGGGCTTTGGCTATGCCACCCGCGCTGGAGTGACCTTCAGTTTTAGCGATATCATTGTGCCCAAACGCAAAGACGAGATTATCGACCAGTCCGAGGAAGATGTCAAAAAGGTTTTTGATCTCTACCAAAAAGGCGGCATCACCGAAAGTGAACGCTTTGGTCGTGTTGTGGATCTTTGGAAAAAAACCACCGTCCGCGTCACAGACGAAATGATGGAAGACCTCTCTCACAGCAGAAGCGGTTTAAACTCCATCTATATGATGTACAAATCCGGTGCACGCGGCAGCAAAGACCAGATCAAACAGCTGGGCGGAATGCGTGGCTTGATGGATAAACCCGCTAAAATAGGCGCCACCGGTGGTGCGGAAGTGATTGAAACCCCTATCAAATCAAACTTCCGTGATGGCCTGACTGTGTTGGAATACTTCGTTTCCACCCACGGTGCTCGTAAAGGCTTGGCGGACACCGCTTTGAAAACAGCGGACGCCGGCTATTTGACCCGTCGCTTGGTGGACGTGGCTCAAAATGCCACCATCTCCAAGGAGGATTGCGGAACAGGCCGCGGCATCCACATGAATATCCTCAAGGAAGGAAACGAAGTGGTTGCCACCCTGGCCGAACGTATTCAAGGCAGGACGGCTGTTGACGATGTGATTGATCCTGTTACCGGCAAAATTCTGGTCCACAGTGGCCAGGAAATCAGCAATAAAATGGCTCGCACCATCCAAAACCATGGCGTAATCGCGGTTCATGTACGTTCTGTTCTCACTTGTGAGGCCGAGCGTGGCATCTGCGCCAAATGTTACGGACGCAACCTGGCCACCCAAAAACCTGCCACCATTGGTGACCCTGTGGGCATCATTGCGGCTCAAAGCATTGGCGAGCCGGGCACCCAGCTCACTCTGCGAACCTTCCACATCGGTGGAGCGGCATCAACCGCCACAGACCTCGCAGAAGTTGCATCAAACCATGATGGCATCGTGAAATTTGACCGCATGAACACTGTCACAAACATTGACGATCAGCTCATCTCGGTCAGCCACTTGGGTCGTATCCTGGTGTGCGAAGAGGAAGATGAAAGCAAGGTTTTGGAAGAATACAAGGTGGAATATGCCGCCACAGTGCACGTTCGCGACGGCCAAAAAATTGCGATGAATACGAAGATCCTCAGTTGGGACCAATTCAACAACCCGCTCATTTCCACAGGAAAAGGTGTGCTCCACTATGAAAACTTCATCAAGGACATCACCTACAAAGAAGAATATAACGACATCACATTCTCCCACGATATTGTGATTATCGAATCCAAAGACCGCAAAAAGCAGCCCCAGTTCCGCATCGTTGGCGAATCCGGCAGTTCGGTTCTGATTCCTCTGCCCACAGATCTTGTGGTGCGGGTGACAGATGGCAGCTTTGTGCATAC
>JAAYKA010000102.1 GCA_012522635.1 Candidatus Cloacimonadota bacterium | reverse complement strand
TGAAGCCAGCCAAGGTTTCCACCCAGGTCATCCAGCGCGACCGCCATGCCTTTTTCATGAATGAGCTTGCCCTGATCGGCGCTCTGATGGAAAAAATTGCCTTGGAGATTCGCCATCTTCAGCGCACCGAGGTCTTGGAAGCTGAAGAAAGTTTTGCCCGTGGGCAAAAAGGCTCTTCAGCCATGCCCCACAAGCGCAATCCCATCATCAGTGAACAACTATGCGGTTTGGCGCGGGTCTTGCGCTCAAATGCCCTCGCCGCAATGGAAAACAACGCCCTTTGGCACGAACGCGACATCTCTCATTCCAGTGTGGAGCGCATCATTTTGCCGGATTCCTGCATCCTGACGCATTATATGCTGGCAAAAACCTGCAGATTGATTTCCGACCTCGTAGCCTACCCTGAAGCAATGCGCGCTAATCTGGAACTCACCAATGGCCTTGTATTTTCTCAAGCCCTGCTTCTCTATCTCACCCAAAAAGGGCTGTCGCGTGAAGACGCCTACGCTTTGGTCCAGGATGCCGCCATGAAATGCTGGGAAAGCGGCAGACCCTTTCTGGATCAAGTGTTGGAAGACAGCCGTATCACCGAACTGATTCCTCCATCCCAGCTTAATGATATATTCAATTACGATCGCTATCTGCGCCATGTGGATACGATTTACAAACGCTGCGGAATCATCTGAATTCCATAACCTTTTTTTAAAGGAGTATAAAAATGAAAAAACTGATGCTTCTTGCTCTGGCTTTGGGCATGCTGATTCCCATTGCCCTGGCAGCTCAAACCTACAAAATCGAAGGTCTGTGGTATGACGCGGACAAACAGATTAAAGTACAATTTTATGAAACAAAAAGTGGCGTGTATGAAGGCAAAATTGCTTGGCTGAGAGAACCAAATGAAAACGGTAAACCCAAGGTGGATAAAGACAATCCGGATAAAAGCCTCCGCAACCGTCCAATCTTGAACCTGGTGTTTATAAAAAACCTCAAATCCAAAGGCAAGAACAAATATGACGGCGCCACTGTTTACGACGTCTCATCCGGCAACACTTATTCCGCAAAAGTGGAATTAACCGGGCCAAACACGATGAAACTGCGCGGTTTCCTCGGAGTTTCTTTGCTTGGCAGAACCGAAACCTGGACACGCGCAAATTGATTGAAAGCTTAAAGGTGGCAGGTGTGGCATAAACACCACGCCTGTCACCACTTACCGAGATATATGCAAAAACAACAATATCTGATTTCCGACCCCGACGAACTTCGCCGGATTAAATTTGCCCAGTTCAGGGTGCAGGTGCCAGCCTTGATTGTGTTGGCGCTCGCCATCATCTTAAATAGAATCTTTCCCCGAGCTGGCAATTGGATTTACGGCATTTCACTTGCTCTGGCCATCGGAGCGCTGGTTGCCTATTTCTTTATTGGGCTTTGTTTCAGGTTTCGCCAACGCATTCCAATGCCTTCAGAAGACGCGCTGCTTTCACCCATTGAGGGAAGAATTTCCCGCATCATTCACGACGGCGACCACACCCTGCTCACCATCCGCAAAGGAATTTTCGACAGCGTGGAGCTTCGCAGTCCACATTCTGATTGCAGCTTGGAAGACGGAATGCTTTGGCTGGAAACCCCGGCTGGGAAAATCCAATTTCGCTTCAATTTCCAGCGGATACAGTGGTTTGTGGAACCGGATATGAAAGCCGGAAACCTCATCGGCATGGTGGTGGGAAATGGTAGTTGCACTGTGGTTTTACCCGGAAAACCCAATCTCACTTTGCAACAACAGGAAGCTGTGAAAGCCGCGGAAAACCTCGCGGAACCTGATGTTCTAAGCCTTTACGGATTAACGGATCAAACTGAATAATGGATAAAATATGACAATCAAATCAAGGTTCCCGAAACTTATCTTCTTTTTGGCATTCGCAGTGGTGGTTCTGGCTGTCTTGGGCTGCGCGCTGTTGGCTGGACCTGCAATTCAGAGCGACACTGTGGAAGAGCCAGTCATCAATGAGGCTTCCGGACTGGCTTCCAGCATCAAAACACCCGGTTTACTTTATACCCACAACGATTCCGGCGGAGAAGCGGCTGTCTACGTTTTGAATAAACGCGCCCTGATGCCGGCTGTGATTGTGTTGGAAGGGGTGAAAAACCGGGATTGGGAAGACATCGCCACCTGCATCGACCCCAAGGATTCAAAACCTTATGTCTATGTTGGAGATATCGGCGATAACAATGCCAAGCACGCCTCTTCTTATATCTACCGTTTTGAAGAGCCTGAGATATTGGACACCCTGATCACCATTTCCAAAATTGATAAGATTGAATTCATCTATGAAGATGGCCCCCGCGATGCGGAAGCGCTGTTTATGGACCCTCTTTCCGGTGACATCTATGTTATCAGCAAACGTGAGGAAAACTGCGGAATCTACCGCCTTCCATATCCTCAAAGCTTTTCAGAAACCATGGTGGCAAAGCGGGTGGGTCAGCTTCCATACAGTTGGGTGGTGGCGGCGGACATTTCACCTTCCGGAAAACACATTTTGGTTAAAACCTACACGAATATCTATCGCTACACTCGCGGCAGAGGGCAAAGTGTTGCTGAAGCCTTGTCCACAAAAGGAAAAGTGATGCCCTACAAGCTTGAACCGCAAGGCGAAGCTGTGGCTTTCGACGAAAAAGGAAAAGGATATTTCACCATCAGCGAACGTCTGGGCGAAACGCCGGTGGAGTTATACTACTATAAATAGTTGAAAAATCAACTTCTTGGGAGCGCTGATAATGCAAAAACAATCGGCGCTCCCATTTTTTATTTCCTAAAAATCGTTGTATTTGTATGGAGCGCAATCGCGACCTTCACAAGCTCATATCCTGTTCTTTCTTGATTCCCCCAATAATCTTGCTTGATTGATCCCCGTCGGATGTCCGTCCACGGTCGGGCAGTTGAGGAGGGCGAGCCAAGGAGTTTTGGTGCTGGAATAAAGAACGAAGCAAGTTGGTTTTTAGCGGCAAACAGGTTTTTCTTGACATATTCTCCAGCATTTCATAATAGAGATATAAGTATTTTTAGGAGTTGCTGTATGAAAAAGAAGATTCTGACGCTTGCCAAAATCAGCGCTTTTACGATATTAGCGGCTGGGGCTATAATTGGCATCACCGCTGGCATCAAGGCTTTGCAGAATACCGCCAATAAAAGAGCACATTACCTGGTGGATCCCAAGTTTTACGAACAAATTGAAGACGCCGAAGGCGTTGTGACCCAAAAGCATCTTGATTCCCTGATAAAACAAGGGTTCGCGGAAAAGCTTAAAGGCGAAGTCCCCATCAATCGCTATCCGGCTACACACGCGAGGGCAAATTGGCTGCCACTTACATACAACACTCATCGGATGAATCCAGGATATTACTTCAATCCCTTCAGATGGGGAAAAGGCTATGCCTCAAATGCTCCGATTAACTTACCCAATATACCGCAAAACTCCAGTGCGTCCAGTGATAGCGCGGATGAGTCGCTGCAAGAACCTGACGATGAAAAGGGTGAAACAGTCCCAGAAAAAGTGACGGAAGCCCCCAAGCCACAGATTATCTACAAGTACCGTGAGATTGGCAAGCAAGAAGAAGAAAAGAAAGAGTCTGTTTCGAAAGCAGACGCACTGCTACAAACACCTGCTGTAAAGCCAGAACCGCAAGCGGGTGTTCAGCAACAGCAAGAGTCTAACCTTGAATTGGCTAAGAAATATATGAACGCAAAGAATATTCAAGGCGATGTGAACACGTTGTCCCCATACATGATAGACTTTTACGCAGAATCACAAAGACAAAAAGAAGCACACAAATAACAACCAAGGAGAATGACCGATGATTGTGAATGATGACACTATTAACAGAGGCTATATGCTGGTGGAAAAGTATATGGTCACGCCAAAGAGTGGCATTATCATCCCTGGAGTACAGGGTATGCACCCACATGCTCTGCAAGCCAGGTGTTTTTTTAGCGCCCTTCCAGGTAGCCGCCTTTAGTATTCCTTATGTTTGAAAGGCAAAATATAAGCGACACATAGACTTAGGCTAAAATAAGGTCTTTTCAGCAGACTCGTTCGAATATATGGGGGCGCGTTCCATCACTACTTCATATTGGAGTTGGAAGTGGAATTGGCAGCGCAAATTGAGCTTATCTGATATTATTTGGAGTTTTCCTTATTTTTCACCGAAACGGAGTGCCAGAATTTGCGCAAACGCCTCATGGTGCCAGCTTTGCTCTGAGAAAACCAAGGCCATAGGGGCGGTGAATCGAGGGACTTGATCGAGGAGTTGGCTGTCGAAGTAGGCGCCCTGACCCATAATATCCGGCAGAGCTTGGAAAAACCGGTAGATCTTTTGCTGGCATAACAGGTGCAGTTTTGTGGCAAGATTTTTTGAGCCGATG
>JAAYKA010000101.1 GCA_012522635.1 Candidatus Cloacimonadota bacterium | reverse complement strand
TGGTCTGCGATTTTGGCGTGAAACATGGGGAAAATTTGGCTCCGGATTTGAAGGCTACGGAGGAAGCTTTGCTCGAGCTGATGGGGCAGAGGTCCAGTATTTTGGAGCGTGAAGTTGATTTTTTGCGACAGGAAGGGATTGACCTCATCATAAGCGATATTCCCTGGCTGCCTGTGGAGGCAGGAATCTATGCCGATGTACCGGTTTTTGCCATTTCTAATTTTGATTGGCTTTTCATCTATGAAGGGCTTTTTGGAGATGAGACGCACCTGAAACCCGTTTTCAACACGATCTTTGGGCTTTACCAAAAGGTGGACCATGCTTTCAGGCTGCCTCTGAGTTCACCACGCAGCATGTCATCTTTCAGGAAGGTTGAAAAAACCGGACTTTTGGCTCGTAAGCCCCTGGCTGAAAAAGATTTAATGACCGAGCTTGGTGTCTCCAAAGATGAAGCAACCTTGCTCTGTTCATTTGGTGGGCAGGGTGAGATGGATTTTGATCTGGAGAAACTTTGCGCGGCTTTTCAGGGTACAGTTTTGTCTTCCGCGCCCTCGGATGGTATTTCGAACCATATCCAAATTCCCAGGGAGATTGACTTTTCCACCTTGGTCGCGCAGGTTGATGTTTTTCTCACAAAACCTGGTTACAGCAGTTTTTCGGAAGCCATCCAAAGTGGAACCCATATTATATATTGTCCTCGCGCCGGCTATCCGGAAGAAGAGATTTTGATTAAAGGAATTGAGCGCTATACGCATAAAACGGAACTGAAGAACCTTGGACTTTCTACAAAGGCTTGGAAAGAGGTTTTTGAATCCATAGCCAAAGATATGGGACCCGTTAAAAAGATAGCAAATGCCAACACCAAGGTGGCTGGGCTCATCATCAAACGTTTTCTGGAACTGAAATATAGCGATAAAAAGCTGAGGTCTGTGTTTGACGTTGGTTCCAACAATTTAAATTATTGTCTTTGCGCCGGTGGGGTTTCGCGACCTTTGCATACAGCCCAGGTCAGGACAGGGCTGGGAACTGGATACCGTGAACTTGGGGATAAACAGGTTCGAGTGGGAACGAGTCAAATCGATGGTTTTAAAAAATCAGTGACTCCGATTTTGAAGCTGGACGCTGCCATCGATTCAGAAAAGATTGCCATTGCCACCGGGATTAGCAGGCAAAGCGATGTGGCGCAAGTTTTAACACCTTGGTTCGAGAAGCGCTGGAACACGTCCCTGCGGGTGATAAGCCCGGAATTCGAAAGCGAGCTTAGCGCTTTGGCGGCGGAACAGCTTATTCCGGAAGAGAGTACAGCCGCGATTGTGGATATTGGTGGTTTCAGCACTGAGATAACTTTGCGTGGTGCGGGTATCAAAAAAAGCGGGATTAGTTTGCCCATGGGGCTTTTGACACTGAAACAGGCAGAAAATGATGGCGTGGAGGCGATTGACATCATCCAAAATAATTTGGCTAAGATTTCCATGCCAAACCAAGATATTGACCTGTTAATCTGTGTTGGGCTGTCAGCGGTGTTTTTGGCAAAAATCGTGCTCCAGGAAGAAAAGTATAGGCCGGATCGTATTCATGGAGCCAGGATTAACAAAAATGATCTGCTGGATTTGATGCGCGATCTGGATACAGAAGATTATGAAAAACGGCTGCGGTTCGCGGCTGAAAGCAGGTCGCGTTCTTTTATCAAGCTTAGCGCCACGCTGTATGGTTTTCTGATGGACAGATTTCACAGGCGGGATTTCATTGTTTGCCAACATGGCATTTCATGGGGTTATCAGCTCTGGAAAGAGCGCCCCAGACGGAAGAAAAAATGAAGTTTTTTATTGAAACCTACGGCTGTCAGATGAATGTTTCAGACAGCGAATTGATTAGCGGGATTCTGCAGAACGCTGGCTGGGAGGCTGTTACCGAGATTGATGAAGCCGATCTTATCCTTTTTAACACCTGTTCTGTGCGCCAACACGCGGAGGAACGTGTTTTGGGGCGTATTTCGAATGAAAAACACCGTAAGCAGCAGAATCCACAACTGAAAATAGCCGTGCTGGGATGTATGGCGCAAAGAGTGGGGAAGAGGCTGCTGGAAAAGGAGTTTGGTGTGGATTATGTGGTTGGGGTTGACCAATATCTCCAATTGCCAGAGCTGTTGAACAAGGATGGGGGTTCGGAGATTGAATTTGACCATTTTCAGATTTATCCTGGGCTGAAGCCTGTACATAGTGACAACACCTGCGCTTTTGTGACCATCATGCGAGGTTGTGACAATTTTTGTTCCTATTGTATTGTGCCGCACGTTCGTGGCAGGGAACGAAGCGTGGCGCTGGACGAAATTATTGACGAAGTGGCAAAATGTGGTGATAACGGATTGAAGGATGTGACTTTACTTGGTCAAAATGTCAATTCATACCGCTGGAATGATTACGATTTTCCCAAGCTGCTGAGAGAACTAAACAAAATTGATTCCATTTATAGATTGAGGTTTGTGACCTCGCATCCCAAGGATCTTTCAGACGATTTGGTGGCTGCGATGGCTGATTGTGACAAGGTTTGCGAACATATTCATTTACCCTTGCAGAGCGGAAGTGATATGGTTCTTAGAGCGATGAACCGGAAATACACTTTTGGACATTATCTTGATCTGACCAAAAAGCTGAGACAAGCTATGCCTGATATTTCGCTAACCACAGACCTGATTGCAGGATTTCCAGGAGAAACTCGGCTTGATTTTGAAATGACGCTGGAAGCCATGCGTGAAATTCAGTTCGATTACGCGTTTTGTTTTAAATATAGTGAACGCGAAGGAACAGCCGCCTGTTCTTTTGAAAATAAAGTTCCGGAGGCTGAGCGGCTGGCAAGGCTTCAGGAAATGATTGAATTGCAAAGAAAGATTACTCTGGAGAAGTTTTCCGCTCAAATCGGTTCCGAAGTTGAAATCTATGTGGAGAGCCTGAGCAAAAAATCTTCTCGACAGATTTCCGGAAAAACCAGAGACTATAAAATCGCGGTGATGGACGGAGATGAATCCGACATCGGAACCCTGAAAAAAGCCAGGGTGAAAAGCGCCACGGCGGGAACATTGATTTGCAAATGACCCGATACTAACATGTTGATAAGATACGTTATGTAAACTTAGATATTGGGGAGTTAACTTCTTGCCCTGCAAAGCTATCTCCCCCATCCATTTTCAAGGAGTATATTATGAAAAGCATGACCGGCCACGGACTGGCTAAAACACATGCGGAAGAAATTGACATCGAGATTGAGCTGAGATCAATCAATGGAAGATATTTGGATCTGCGACTCTATTTGCCTCGAGAGTTAAACTTTTTTGAATATCCCCTGCGGAAAAGACTTTCGGAAGCTTTGGGACGTGGTACTGTTGAAGTGCGTGTCAGCTTCAATGACCATCGTGAACCACGTCTGAAGCTCAATCTTCCCAAACTGCGTAAATTTAAAGCCATCGTTCAGGAAGCCGGAAAGATGCTTGAAATCGATGGCAATGTCCCACTGGAGTTTTATTTGGACGAACCTGGGATAATTGAAAGCACCAATGATCTTGATGAAGATGAGTTGCTTAAAGAATTGTTAAACAAGACGATGGATGAGGCTATCTCGAAACTACTTGAATCTCTTCATAGCGAAGCATCTGGTATACGTGAAGTTATAGCTTTATCTTGTGATAAAATGCTTCAGGCCTTGGACATGGTTGAAAATGAGATCCAGCCATATAAAGAAGAGCTTTTCAAGGAAATGAAGGCTCGAACAGCCGAGCTTTTAAACACTGTAACCCATGAAAACCTGGAGCAACGTCTGTTTCAAGAGCTTGCTGTATATATAGATAGATACGATATTCATGAAGAGCTTTCCCGCTTGAGGAGCCATATTTCCACCCTGCTTGAGGTTTTGCAAAAGAAGGACGATAATGGCAAGAGCCTGAACTTCGTTTTGCAGGAAATGCAGCGGGAAGCCAATACTTTGGGCTCCAAATTCTCAACCGCCAAGACCTTTGCCCATATTTTGGTTTTGAAGGAAGAGGTGGAAAAATGCAGGGAGATTGTGCAAAATGTCGCCTGAACCATTGCTCAGTTGGCGTTCCTGGCCTTTTGTGGAACGTCCCAAAACCTCCGTTCTGCTCATCGCCTTTCTTGCTTTGTTAGCTTGGTTTTTGTGGAATCTGGCTGTTGTACAGTGGCAGCTTCCGTGGTTTTATTTTTTGGGGATGATTCTGGTTTTGGGCAACCTTCTCCCCTATTTTATCCCAACCGTTTACAATCTTTATGAATATGAGATTGTTATTCATTACCTGTTTTTGAAGGTATCCAGACGCTACACTGATTTTGGCTGTTTTTACAGTGATAAACGCGGGGTTATGTTAAGCACTTTCAAGCTCCCCAGGCGTTTGGATGTTTTCAGAGGCCAATCTCTTCGCTACTCCAAATCTCAGGCTGAGAAAGAACAACTGATTGAGATTTTGGGTCGCAAAGTGGGAAAACAATACTGAGGAATATATTGAAAAATTATAAAATAGGCGAGCGCCTGAGCGAACTGTTCAAGCGCAACCGTAATAAGCCACTGTCCTACAATGAGATAGTTGGCGAACTAAACTTGACCAAAAAAGAGAAAGCGGTTCTTTCAGAAACACTGAACGAACTGGTTTCCGAGGGTATG
>JAAYKA010000100.1 GCA_012522635.1 Candidatus Cloacimonadota bacterium | reverse complement strand
TAAAAAAGCGGAATTCCGCCCTCACAGTTGACAAAATCCCCGTTCGGATTATATTGGTTAGCTAAGGTAAAAATCAACTAAGCTATGACAAAGAAAAACATCCACGTTCTGGAATCCATGCCGGTTTCCAAGGCAATTTTCAATCTCGCTCTACCCAGCGTCCTCAGTATGCTGGTGAATATTCTATATAATCTTACAGACACATTTTTCATCGGCAAATTGAACGACCAAGCCCTGGTGGCGGCGGTATCTATTTCCATGCCGCTGTTCAGTTTCCAGATGGCAATTTCCGGGATTTTCGGGGTTGGCGGCGCCAGCTATCTTTCCCGTCTTTTGGGCAGGAAGGAATATCACAAAGCGCGGGAAACCACCAGCACCGCCGTGTTCAGTTCCCTGATTGTGTCCATAATCCTCGGTGTGGTGGGGATTTTGGCAATTCCACTATTTTTAAAAGCTGTCGGCGCCACCGGTGAAACGGCTGTTCCCGCCGGTCAATATATGCGCTGGCTTTTGATTGGAAGCCCGTTCGTGATTCTGAAATTCACCCTGGTACAGCTCGTACGCGGTGAAGGCGCCGCGCGACAAGCCATGTATGGTCTTTTTATCGGCACCGGCGCGAATATCATTCTTGACCCTATCTTCATATTTGGCTTGAACATGGGTGTGACCGGAGCCGCAATCGCCACCGTTATCGGCCAGGGACTTGGAATGGCGTATTACATCTACTATTATTACAGCAAAAACGCTGTGGCAGCGCCATCCTGGAAGTTTTTCCGCCCGAACTGGAACATCTACCGCGAGATACTTTTAATCGGGATTCCAGCCTCCATCAGCCAGATAATGATGAGCGTGGGAAACACCTTTTCATACAATCTGGCAGCGGCTTACGGGGTCAGCGCTGTGGCAGCCCTGGGCGTGGCGTCGCGTGTGTTTTCCATCCCCATTTTCGTGTTTATCGGAGTTTCCATCGGGGTTCAGGCTCTCATTGGCTTCAACTTTGGGGCGGGAAATTTTGAGCGCATGAAAAAAGCGCTGGTTTCCGCCGTTCTCATCAATCTGGGTCTCAGCGTGATTTTCACCCTGATGTTTGTCATCTTCCCACGCGCGCTGATTGGAATGTTCATCACAGACGAAGGAATTCTGGCTTTTGGCTGCCAAGTGCTTCGTGCCTATGTGTTTGCGATTCCATTCGCCGGGGTGGGAATGATTCTGATGAACAGCCTCCAAGCGATGGGAAAAGCGCTGCCCGCCTTCATCGTATCCATCTCCAGACAAGGCCTGATCTACATTCCAGCCCTCTACCTGTTGAACAAGCTTTATGGATTCAAAGGTCTCATCCACGCCATGCCTGTGTCGGATTTTCTGATTACACTGCTCTCCGGTATTTTCGTAATCTCAATCGTACGCCGGCTCAAATATCATGTTCCGGCGCCTTCTTCCCAGGAATACATTTTGCCCATGCCGGCGGATGAGGCGTAGGAGACCGCTGTCTTTAAAACCTGAATATATTGTCTGCGTTTTATAAATGAGACCTGTGAAAATGCCATCATGACCATAGCTATAAACACTGCGCTAAAACACCATCAACAATGCCAAAAAGCTTTTTTCATAATATCGCATAAAAAAGAACTTCAAATTTGCCAACATGATTTTTGGTTAGCGATTTATTTCTCTGGCGCACGAGTTTTGAGTTTATGCCGCAAGGGCAAATAATCCTTGACACACAGAGCGTTTTTAATTTTTGAACCAACAGTGAATTATATCAAAAAAGGAGATTATCCCATGCTGAATGTTTCGCAAGCTCCAGACGGCAAAAAGTATAATATTCCAACAGAAGAACAAAACGCTTTAGAGCGTGAGGAACTGATAAAAATAACCAATGAACAGCGTGCCCTGGGTCGCAAAATTGTGGCTGTGCAGGGCTTGGGTTTTGTCGGTTGCGTGATGGCGGCTGTGGTTGCCGATGCCGAAAACGAAAAAGGCGAACCCATTTATTTTGTGCACGGACACCAGCGTCCTTCCAAACGTTCCTATTGGAAAGTCCCGGTAATCAACACCGGCGTGCCTCCCGTGGCTTCATCCGACCCGGAAGTTCCCGAAATATTCCACCGCACCGTGGTTGAAAAGAAAAATTTCCGTGCCACCAGCGAAGATTTTATTTACAGCCTGGTTGATCTTGTGGTGGTGGATATCCAGTTGGACGCCACCAAACCCTCCTTCGGCGAAGCTGAAAAAGGTTATTGCGATTTGCTGGCTTTCCGGGAAGGTATCCGCATGCTGGGACAGCACATCCGTCCCGATTGCCTTGTCCTGGTGGAAACCACGGTTCCCCCCGGAACTTGCGAAAAAGTGGTGAAACCGATTTTGGAGGAAGAATTCACCAAACGCGGCATCGACATCAAAACCAATCCACCTTTGGTGGCGCATTCCTACGAACGCGTGATGCCCGGAGCTAAATATGTGAGCTCCATCCGCGATTTCTGGCGCGTTTTTGCCGGAGTCGATGAAAAAAGCACCCAGCTTTGCCGTGAGTTTTTGAACAACGTGTTGAACGTGGAGAATTATCCTCTCACCCAGCTCGACAGCACCAACGCTTCCGAATTGGCAAAAACCATGGAAAATACCTACCGCGCTGTGAATATCGCCCTCACATTGGAATGGGCGGGTTTCGCGGAGCAAATTGGGGTGGACCTCTTCAAGGTGCGTGATGCCATCCGCAAACGTAAGGGCACACACGACAATCTTTTGCGCCCCAGCCTCGGCGTCGGTGGCTATTGCCTCACCAAAGACCCCGTTCTGGCAAACTGGGCGATGCAAACCCTGTTTGAACTGGACGGCTGCCTGGATATGGCAATCCGTGGCGTGAACATCAACGACACCATGCCTTTACACACCATCAAACTGATTAAAACTGTAATCCCCGAACTGCGTAACGTGAAAATCTCGATTTTGGGTGTTTCATATCTGGAAAACGTTGGCGACACCAGGCATTCACCCACCAAAACCTTGGTGGAATTCCTGCGCAGGGAATTTGCCGAAGTGCTCACTCACGACCCCTATGTTGAAGCCTGGCCGGAACTTGAAGATTCCAAAGTGGAAAGCGACATCCGCGCGGTTTTGCCCGGAGCGGAAGTGGTTGTTTTCGCCGTGGGACACGATCAATACAAGAATCTGCAGCCCCAGGAGGTTCTGGATATCTGCGGAACCAAACCCTTGATTGTGGACTGTTCAAACTTCCTCAGCGACGAACGCGTCAACGAATACAAACGCCTGGGCTGCCTGGTTCGCGGCGTGGGTAAAGGGCACATCGTTTAAGACATTACACGATAAATAGATAGCAATGAAAGAGGCAGGTTTAATCCCCGCCTCTTTTTTGTATTCCCCTAATATATGTACAAGTCTGTTGTTTGAGCATCAATAAGACCCTAACCCTATGTCTGGCTTATATATAGCCTTTGAAATATAAGGAATACCAAAGGGGCAAGGCATAGCCAACCCGCTTCGTTCTTGATTCCAAAAACAGTTCCTGTTGGATAATCTTCCTCGAGCCCCCGTCCATGGACGGACATCTGAGGAGGGCGGCTGGAGGAAAGCACAAGCTGGATAAAAGAACGCAGCAAGCTCGGGCATGGATGGTTACGGTTTTTTCAGGTGAGTGGCTCGATGGTTTTTGTTTGCCGTTAAATTTTGTGGGAAAGCTAATCTTTCCCATTGAGGCAGAAAAGTATTGACAAAAAAGGCGGGAAGCAAAGAGCTTGAAAAAGTTTCGAGCAAAGGTTTCACAGCCATTTTTGAAACATAAAATCCTGCTAAGGAGAAAGCATGTTCGAGTTTTTTAAATCTTTGTCCGGTTCATATTTAACTTGGGTAAAGGCCTACCCCTTGGTGTCGGCAATGATTCAATTTGCCATCCTGGGAACCCTGGGCGAAATCCTGTCCAAATGGATAATCCAAAAGAGCTTCCGCTATCCCTTCACCTTTTTTCTCACGCTGTGGAAAATGTTGGTGTGGGCGGTGTTGGGTGTCGCCATTAAATACTCTTTTTTGGGTTTCACCGGCTATGTGGAGCATTTGGAAGCACAAGGCTATTTGCCTCCGCTCAATAATTTTGGCAAAGCATTTGCCATTTCAGCCTTTATGAACCTGCAATTTGGGCTGTTTTTGGTATTGATACACCGTTTGTTGGACAATCTGGGTGAACGGCAAATGAACTGGAAAGGCATCCATAAAAGCATGCTTTCCCTGCTCTGGTTCTGGATTCCAGCCCACACGGTCACCTTTATGCAAAAACCGGATTTGCGTATTGGCTTGGCGGCAATCTGGTCTTTGGTTCTGGGCTTGATTTTGGGTATGTTCAACCGGCGCTGAGCCAAAACATTTCATCGTTTTTCCGATGCAAAGAAAAGAGCCGCCGGCGCCACTGCTGATCCCGGTTTTGGCGTGGTGCCTGGGTATGCTGTTGGCAAAAACGCTGCCCTTGGCGCAAATCTGGCTTTGGATGGCGGCTGGGCTGGTTTTTCTGTTTGCATTGCTCATAAAACGGACAAGAGCCCTTGCCCTGATTATTCTTTGTGTGGTTTTGGGAGCGCTGCGCTGGCAAGCCGTGGCAGTGCCTTCCGCGTTGGACCTGGTTTTGGAGAGTAGGGGCCATGTGCAGCAGGAAGCCGAATTCACCGTCACCAAACTGCTTTCCAAAGATGGCGGCATTCATGAAATCCAACTGGAAGAGCTTGCGGGAGTGAAGGTTCGGGAACCCCTGACCTTGATTTACAGCCCGGAATTGGAACTGGGACAATCTTACCAAGCCCTGTTGGAAGTTATCCCCGGAACGCATGACCCGCTTTTGGACACTTTTCCCGCCCGGCATCGTGCTTACGTGCGTCAGGGCTTGACGAAGCTGGATAAACCTCGCGCCGCGGTTCCCATCGCCTTGTGGCGCGCCAAATTGCTGAAAAACCTTGATGCCAAACTGGGCGAGGACGCCTATCTTGCCAAGGCACTGCTGCTTTCGGACACTCAAAGCAAAGGTGAAGTCCGGGAACCTCTTACCCGCAGCGGTATGATTCACCTGATTGTGGTGAGTGGACTGCATATCTGGTTTATCTACGCGGCTTTGATGGTTTTGCTGAATTTCTTTTTTCCCCGGCGCGTGGCGGAAGTGGTATTTCTATTCCTGATAACATTTTACGCTGCCCTGAATCACTGGTCGCCATCGGTGACGCGGGCGATTTTGATGATTGGTCTGATGATTGTTTCACGTTGGCGCGGAATTCGTGTCGGCGGCGCGCAGCTTCTGGCTTTGAGCCTGCTCATCATCACGGCGCTTGACCCCACGCAGCTTTTCAATATCGGCTTGCAGCTTTCATTTTTGTGTATCGGGGTGATTATTTTGGGGCTGCCAAAAATCCCTTGGATTACAGAAAAGGATATACCGGCAGAGCTGCCACGAACAAAGCTTAACCGTTTGCTGGATTTACTGTTATTGAATTTAACTGTGGGATTGGCGGTGATGCCGGTGACCCTGTTTTATTTTGGCACAGCTTCGCTAAATGGTATTGTTGGCAACCTGTTGGGCATTCCCCTGGCTTCGGTTTTGCTGATGGTTTCATTTTTGGTGCTGTTGGTTCCGGGCGGGAACTGGCTGAGCGCGGCGTATATCACTGCCTACAAAGTGATTATGAGGGTTTTTCTGGGCTGGACGGATTTGGTTGCCAGCCTTCCTTTTTATCTGGAAAATGCCTGGATAAATTGGGTTCAGCTTGTGGGCGCGATGTTGCTCGTAGTTGGTCTGCTCTGGATGCTGCGTCATTTGAAATTCAATTGGAAGACATTGCCAGCGGTGGCTTTGGGCGTGTTTTTGCTGATTTATCCCAGATTTGTTCCGCAACAGGAAGCCGGAATCTACGTTTTTGATTGTGGCACAGGGGATTGCATCCTCGCCTGTTTTGCCGATGGCAGCAAGCTGATGGTGGACACAGGCCCCAAATGGCACAACTCGGAAACCAGTTGGGCAACTCGTAAACTGTTGCCATGGTTAAAGAAACAACATATTGATAAATTGGATTGGCTGGTTTTGACTCATCTGGATGCCGACCACAGCGGAGGTTTTCCCGACCTTGCCAAGCACCTGAAAATAGAGAATATGGCGATCACAGATGAAGTCGCGCGGGATTCCAGATGGGAGATTTGGAAGCAGGAGGGTTTGTTGCAAGGCATTGATTTGCTGATGATTACGGATACTTTGAGTGTTTACACCGGTGGGGCGCGCCTGAAATTCCTCCATCCGGACAAAAATTTCTTTGTGGACAGCAGCAACAGCGGTTCGATTCTCTTTCGCCTGGATTATCGTGGAAAGAGCTATCTCTTTACAGGAGATGCAGATATAAATGCGGAAGCGCATCTTTTGGCGCACTATCCCCAGGAATTGAAAGCCGATTTTTTGAAGGCGGGACATCATGGCAGCAGAACATCCAGTTGCAGGGAATTCGTGCGCGCTGTTAATCCTGAAGAGGTGTGGATAACCGCTGGAAAGCGAAATCAATGGGGCTTTCCACATCCGGAGCCAATGAGCCACTTCCGCCGTTACGCAAAACGCATTCGCGGCACCGCTGAGGGTAGCTTTTTTGAGCCTTTTGCACAAAAAGATTGACAGCCAACGCCGTATTTGAGTCCATGTAAAAAACAAGTGGAAGAAGAGATGAAAATTAGATCGCAAACGGCTAAAGCCTTGGGATTGCAAGAGATATTCGACCTCATCGGCATCGATGGCGACTATCCCGCCGAGGTTAAAAAACGAGAATTGCAACTGCCGCCCCGCTCGCTTAACGATTTGAAATCACATTTTGAGCGACTGCGAGAGATGATTGATTGTTTGAGGGGACAGGAAAACAGCCTGCGCGAACTTAAAGAATTGTTTGCCCACATTCCCAAGCTGGAAATTCCCAAAAAACGGGGTGGGCATAGCTTCGCTCTGCATGAGCTATTTCTTTTTAAACAATGGCTTTACCACTATGGCAAGCTTCATGCCTGGCTGCGTGGAAAAGCTTGGTTGGACAAATTTATCCTGCCGGACCTCGCTCCCGCTTTCGCGATTTTGGATCCCGAAGGCGGCGGCCTGCCTTCGTTTCATCTTTCCCCGGCATATTCCAAAAAACTGGGTGAAATCCTCAGTGGACAATTCCAGCTTGCCAATCGCTTAAAACACAGCAGGGCAGAGTTTTTGGCAGCGGCTCGTGAAGAACTGGATTTGCCGCAGCTCAAGGAAGCATTCACCATTTCCCGCGCGGAAACCGTTTTGGCAAACCGCATTCTGCAATCGCCATTTTTTGTGTTAAGTTCTGAAAGCGTAGCGAATTACAGCTTCATCCTGGCAGACGATGAAGCCAGTCTGGAACTGAAAAAAGAGCTGGCGTTGCTGCAGGAAAAAAGGGAAGCCGAGGAAGCCCAGGTTCTCAAACAACTTTCCATCAATCTGGGCGAAAATCTACCCTTAATGTATGAGGCACAACAGCTTCTGAACATGTATTGCTGGCTGTTTATCCTGAGCGATTTTGCCCTGCGTTACGACTGCGCCATCCCAAAACTTTCCCGAAAGAGGGTTTTGCGGGTGAAAGGCGCGGCAAACCTGCCTCTGAAACTGCATTTGGAAAGCCTGGGACGCCGCTGGCAGAGCTTGGATTATGATTTTAACAAACCCGTATCGCTGCTCACGGGACCGAATATGGGCGGAAAAACCACCGTGTTGAAAACCGCTGGACAGCTTTGCTGGCTGGCTCGGCTGGGCATACCTTTGGCGTGTGCGGAAGCGGAAATTCCCTTTTTCGACCACATTTGGTACAATCAGTCTGAAAGCGGTTCGGAAGCGGATTTGAGTAGCTTTGGGCGAGAAGTGGTCGCGTTTTCGGAAACCTTGAATTTGGATGGAAACACCTTGTTTTTGCTGGATGAATTTGCGCGGGGCACGAACCCGACCGAAGGGGAACGCCTGGCTTCCGCGGTCTTGAAACACCTTTGCGAGAGCCGTCATATGTGCTTGGCATCCACACACTTCACCGCGCCGGCATTGTTGGACACAGTGGCTCACTACAGCATTGCCGGGTTGGATCCCGACATTCTGGATCGCACCAAACCGCTGAGTCCGTCGCAACGGCTGAAAGTTCTCAACGACGCCATGAATTATGAATTGCGGCGCCTGAAAACGAACCAGGCTCCGCCTTTGAGTGCCATCCGCGTGGCTCGGGCTCTGGGCATGCCGGAAGAGATTTTAAAACTAACCCAAACAGAGGAATAATGGCAGTTTTGGACATCAAGGAAACCACCAAGATTAGCTTGGAAATTGGACGCATCCTGCTGGAAAACGGAGCCACCACAAACCGGGTCGAGCTGATGATGCGCAAAGCCTGCAAGGCTTTTGGGCACCCTGACACCCAGGCTTATGTTACGCCCACGGGGATTTTTATCACAGTGCAAAATGGCGATGAGGAAGTTTCCACCAGCATCAAGCGTATCGATAGCCGGCGTATAGACTTGGGACGCATCACCAGAGTCAGCAAACTGGTGAATGACATGGGAAAAGACCTCTGCCAAGATGGAATTTGCCGGCTCAACGCGGATGAATTTTTGGCGGAACTGGCTCGCATCGAAACGGAAAAAAACTGGCCTTTGTGGTTTCAGGTTTTTTGCGGAGGCATCACCAGCGGTTGTTTTTGCCTGCTTTTTGGTGGCAGTTGGCTCGAATTTGGAGTGGCATATTTGGTTGGCATTTTGGTGAGCCTCTCCCTTCAGCTTTTGGGATTGCTCGAGATA
The DNA here is from genome assembly GCA_012522635.1 of Candidatus Cloacimonadota bacterium. Lineage (NCBI taxonomy): Bacteria > Pseudomonadati > Candidatus Cloacimonadota > Candidatus Cloacimonadota bacterium. The sequence continues at coordinate 3,446 of JAAYKA010000100.1, read as the reverse complement.
AACAGTTTTTTGCTGAATATCCTGGGTTCGGCTCTGGTTGTTACCTTTGCCAAAACATTGGATATCTGGGTGCCACGCATCAAGATAGACAACATCATCATTGGCGGAATTATGCTGCTGGTGCCGGGCTTAAGTTTTGTGAATGCCATACGCGACACCATGAGCGGAGACCTCGTTTCCGGCACGGCTCGCGCGGTTGAAGCCATTTTCATCGCTGTGGCGATTGCCACCGGCAGCGGCGTGATGCTGAAGCTTTGGGCGCTTTGGGGGCATTGATGAACAGTCCTTTTAACCATCTCACCCTGATGCAATTCACCTGGGCGGCGCTGTCCATTTTGGGTTTTTCCATCCGCACGAATATGCGGGGTTGGAAGATTCTGCTTCTGGCCTTGGGCGGCGGTTTGAATTGGGCTATCTATCTGATTGTGTTACATTATAGTCAAGCCCTGCTCTTCTCCATTTTTTGTTCCACCCTGCTGGTTTGCATATATTGTGAAATTGTGGCGCGCTTGGTGAAAGTGCCCGTTTCGGTTTTTGTGACCTGCGTGATAATTCCTCTGGTTCCGGGGCGCACATTGTATTACGCGATGCAGGGTTACATCGCTGGAGATTCCGCCGCGGCGTCTGAACACACATACAAATTGCTGCTCATTTCCGTGACCATTGCCATGGCCATCGCGGTGGTGAGCAGCCTCACAAACATACTGTTTCGTTTAAAGAATAGATTTTAAAGGAGTTACATGAATAAATCGTCCAAACAATTGGCTTTGGAACGCAAAATCCTGAAAATGCTGAAAGGCAAGCCTCTGCACGCGGCAGAGCTCCTGTTTTCGGATCCCGAACTTCAAGCCACACAAGAATTTGCGAATATCGTTTCCATCAAGCGTCTGGGTTATAACGACCACGGTCCAGTGCACATGCGCAAGGCAACCCTGAACGCGATAAAGATGTTTACGCTTCTGAACAACGCGGGCATCGAGATGAGTTTGGAAAAAGAGGGCGCTGGCACAGCTGAAGATTCCTTGACCGGAGTGCTGCTGGCTTCACTTTTGCACGATTTGGGCATGAGTGTGGCTCGCCACGCCCACGAACTTATTTCCATCCAACTGGCACTGCCATATATAGATAGGATTCTGGATGCCACCCACGAAAAGGATGAATATCTCACCAAAGCTGCCATTCGCTCCATCGCCATCGAGGGAATTTTTGGGCACATGGCAACCCAGCAAATCAATTCCCTGGAAGCAGGTTTGGTCTTGATTGGAGATGGCAGTGATATGGAAAAAGGACGCGCTCGCATTCCCAGCATCCTTTCCAACGAACCGCGTGTGGGCGATATCCACCGCACTTCCGCAGGAGCCATCCAAAAGGTTAAAATCAACAAGGGCAAGGATAAACCCATCGCCATCACGGTTGAAATGAGCGCGTCGGTGGGCTTTTTCCAGGTGGAGGAAGTGCTGTTCCCCAAAATAAATAAAAGCCCCGTGAAGCCATATATAGAACTCCACGCGGGTGTTACAGACCGGGAACTGTTGCGCTATCTTTAGAGACAGGCTGTTCAGAGAGCAAAAAACCGGAGTCAGGCTTTTATTGTGTGGAACTTCGGTCTAATTTTTGCTTGACTAAATATGCCTGCTCTTTTTTTCTGCATAAACATGGGAAAACAGGGCTTGATTTGTCCTGTTGTCCAAATAAAGAATCTGAACTAAAAACAGAAGAATATCCTTAAGGAGATGTTATGAAAACAAGCCTTAACAAGCTCGTGCTCCTGTTGATTTTTTCGGTAATGGCTTTTGCCGTTTTTGCCGAGGTGGATGAATATAATTTCACCAGCGCCATCGGCACCTACACCGAAATCACCGGAGGCACCATCCTGGGTGATAACACCAATGACAATGAAAGCTTCAATGCCATTGACCTGGGATTCACCTTCACCTTCAACGATGAAGACTACACACAGGTCAGCATTCAGTCCAACGGCTTTTTGGCCCTTGGAGCTGAAGTGGCCACCAGCAACCTTGCCATCAGCGCCGCAACTGGCACAAACAACATCGTTGCCGCCATGAACCGCGACCTTAAAGCCCGCGACGAAGGTGAATTGATGTATTTGCTCAGCGGCGCCGCGCCAAACCGGGTTTTCACGGTGCAATGGAAAAACTATCGCCGTGCCCCGACTTCCTGCGCGAATGACGTCTTGAACTTCCAAATCCAACTGCATGAAAACGGAAACAAGGTAATCTTTGCCTATGGCGACATCACCGCCATGACTGTTTCCACCGCACAAAGCGTGCAGGTTGGTCTGCGTGGTGATTCAAACCAAGATTTTAACAACCGCAGCACCACCGAAGATTGGACTGCCACCACCGCGGGAACCGTTAACAATGCTTCCTGCCGCATCAACGCTGATGTGTATCCCACTGAAGGCCTGCTTTTCACCTTCGCACCTCCCGCGCAGGGAACACCTCCCAGCCCCGCTGTGAACCCGGTTCCCACAAACAACGCCACCAACGTGGCCATCAACACAAACCTCAGCTGGAGCACCGGCGGCGGAACCGTTGACGGCTACAAATTGTATTTTGGCACAAACACCCCGCCCACCAACCTGGTGAACGGAACCACTCAGACCGAAACTGTTTACGACCATCCTGGCGACCTGGGATACAGCACGGTTTACTATTGGCAGGTGGTGCCTTTCAACGCTGATGGCGGCGATGCCGAAAACTGCCCCATCTGGCAATTCACCACCCTGGCCGACCCCACCGTGAACACTTTCCCCTACGTTCAGAATTTTGACGATGTGACTGTTCCCACCCTGCCTTTGGGCTGGTCTGCCATCAATGCAAACAACGATGCCTACACTTGGGAAACCTTTGCCGGCAGCGCGGATACAGCTCCCAACGCCGCTCGCGTTCGCTACAGTACCACCCAGGCCATGGACGATTGGCTTCTGACCCCGCCCCTGAACCTGGATGCTGAAAACACATATCTGATCAGGTTCTCCTACCGCGCCAACAGCGAAGCATACCCGGAAGCCCTCACCGTTTACACTGGTATGGCTCCCAACGCCGCGGCTTTGACAAACCAGATTTTCACAAACACAAATATCACAAACACCGAATACCAGCAGGCGCAGATTTTCTTCACCCCTGCCACCAGCGGTATCCACTACATCGGATTCCACGGACACAGTGCAGCCAACATGTTCTATTTGTATGTGGATAGCTTCTCCATTATAGAATCCACCGATTCAATGGACCCTCCCACCCAGCTTACTGCCACAGCCGTGAACAACAACTACGTATCCCTGGACTGGCTTGCACCTGGAGACACACCTCCTCCGCCTCCTCCGACTGAGATTGATGAAGGCTTTGAGAGCTATCCTGATTTTGCCCTCACTTTCGATCCCTGGGTTTTGGTGGACGTTGATGGCAGCGGCACCTACGGCG
>JAAYKA010000099.1 GCA_012522635.1 Candidatus Cloacimonadota bacterium | reverse complement strand
TTTGGGAAATTCAGCTGGTAGAGTGCCGGGGGAGCAGTTCTTCTTCTTGAATAATATGCCTTAAGGTGTTGTCCGAGGATCTATACAGTTTTGATAAATCGTAGATAATGCATTGGCGTTAACAGAAACCGGGTTCACATTGTTGAGTCCCAAATGTTGGTGTAAAATCCAACTCATTGTTTCTCTGGTTGTTTGAGGGCATCTGCTATCCCTCTTTACTCACAATCTATGTCAGGCCAAACGACCAATTGCATTGTTTTCATCTTGTTAATCCATGTCAAGTTCTTTTCCATCAGAAATCACATCCCCCCGTTTTTTAAACAAGGCAGGAAAGGCAACAGCTGATCCTGCCTTGTTTAAAAAACGGGGGGATGTGATGTAAAAAAATACTTGACTTGAATTGAAGAGATAAAAATATTGTGAAAATGTGGAATAAGACGATATCAAGATATAAAAAAAGGGAGTAAAGCATGAAAAGAAGCCTGTTGCTATTGGTGGTTATTTGTCTGGGACAGTTGCTTTTGGCTGAAGTTTTTCAGATGGGTACAGATGATATAACGCAAAATCTCTTGCCATTTAACTGTGCCATTAATTACGGTTGGACCAAGACACTCTTAAAGGCTGCGGAACTTGAAGCCGCAGGTCTTGAAGGGGAAACAATTATTAGTGGCATCGGGTTTTCCATCCAGGAACAACCCCGTTATTGGATATGGCCGCATCATCGGGTTTTCCTAAGGCATGTTACCTACGATAGCTACACAGATTCAAGGTTGAAGCCGGACAGCACCAACGCGACACTTGTGTATTCCGGTGCCTTGTTAGTGCATGCCAAAGGATGGCAGCAACTCACATTTAGTCAGTCTTTTAGCTGGAATGGCACGGATAATCTGGAGATATTATGGAAAAACCATTCCGGCGTGAGTCAGTCACCATCATATAAATTTGACAGCTATAACTCTGCTAACGGAGAATACCTCTCTGTGTATAAGATAAAAGATGACGAATTTCCATTTACAGATGGTCAAACCTTAAGTAAGCGCCCCATTTTGCAGCTTATTACGCCCATGAAGCCCGAAGCCGCGCTGCCAATTTATCCTCTTGATGGAAGTCCATTTATTGAGGATTCCGCCCTGAGATGGAAAAGCGGAGGCGGTTGTCCAGACAGCTATACAGTTTATTTTGGCACACAGAACCCACCTCCTTTGTTGATTCCAGCGCAAAGTGAGCCGTTCTTTGAACCCGTTGTGGAGCCAGGCACTTGCTATTTTTGGAAGGTAGTGCCTTCAAACGAGAGCGGTTCGCCGAATACTGTTCCTGTTTGGAGTTTCCACACCCCTGCGTCAGACGCGTTGATTGAAAGCTTTGAGGGAAGTAGTTTTCCCCCGTCGGGATGGGGTGCCGTTCCTACAGGTTCTTGGGGTAGAGCGGAAAAATATCCTTATCATGGCGAAAAATATGCTCAGGCTGTTAGTGTGGCAGAGAATGTACATAAAATGTTGTTTACACCCTTGCTTTATATTGATGGCAATACTCCGCTGGAATTTTGTGTCCAAACCAGCAACCAAACCACTGAGCCGATGCTGCAGATTAAGTATTCCTCTGATGCTGAGACTTGGCACAACTTGGGCGAACCCATGAGCGTGGAACATGATTACTGGCAATATATTACGGTGGATTTGAGTGCTTTGGCTGGGCAAACCAAACATCTGGGTTTTGAGGTTTTCAATTCTGCCATTCAGGGAAATTTGAACCTTCAATTGGATCATGTTACCGGACCGCGCCTGGCGGGTCTTTATGAGGTCCCCGCACTTAGAATAAGCCGCAACGCCGGAGGATTGCTTTTAGAGTGGGATGAGGTTCCCGGTGCGCAAGGTTATCGCCTCTATGAATCCACAGACCCCTGTAACTTGGGAACGAATATTTTAAACCTTGGAGCAGGCTCCCTATCCCATCAGGTCGAGCTTGGAGCCAGAGGTTTTTTCAGGGTGACAGCGTTATTTTGAGTGATATTAAGGAAAAGAAAAACCGGTCTGTTTGTGAATCGGTTTTCAGCGTCAGCGAAGAATCCAGGCTTTGGTGATAAGGAATGTTCTTTCAGCAAACCAGACTTTGTAAACTGGCTGCCTGCTCGAACAATCCCGCTATTGCAGACTTATGCGGTCACATAGGCACACTTTAGGTATTACTTCTTGGCTGCTGCCCTTAGTCTTCCTTATGTTTCAAAGGCAACCATAAGGTTGACAAGGGGTTAGGGATTAGCAGGTCTTTTTCAACAGACTCGTTCTATATAATGGAGTGTAAATTTTCAGGACATATCAAGTAGGTGGTCACGGAATATTTTGAGGTCTTCCCAAGCGGGTCTTTTCCAGTTTGGGTTTCTGAGCAGGGCGGCGGGGTGGTAGGTAACGTGGGTTGGTATGTCAAATAAAAGCTGTGTATTTTGGCGGAGCTGACCCAGGCTTTGGTTTGTTTCCAAGAGCGTTTGCGCCGCGACCAGACCGAGGATGAGGATGATTTTTGGCTGGATAATCTGGATTTGCTGGATGAGGTGGGGAAGGCAGGCTTGTCGTTCCGATGCCTGTGGGTCCCTGTTTTTGGGTGGTCGGCATTTCAGGATGTTGCAGATATAGGTTTCGCTTCGTTCGATATCGATGGCGGCGAGCATTTTATCCAGGAGTTTTCCGGCTTCGCCGACAAAAGGTCTGCCCTGTTTATCTTCTTCGGCACCGGGAGCTTCTCCGATAATCATGATGCGCGCCCGGGAGTTTCCTTCGCCAAAAACGCTTTTATTCCGGCTTTGCGCCAAATCACATTTTTGGCAATTGGCACATAGCTGGGCAAGGCTTTGCAGATTTTGCGAGGCAGGTTCCTGGGGCATGAAGATATGTTTGATGCCCAGGTTTTCCATCATTTCGAGGTGTTGACGTGCCACGCGGGCAGGCCGTCTTTTTTCAGTCTTGGTCGTCCTCATAGCTGTCGCCGGGTTTAAAATCATCGTCGTCTGCTTCATCACCAAAGCGCTGGAGAGTGTCGCGCACCAATTCATCGACCTCGGCGTCTTCGTCATAGGTGTCTTCCAAGCCATCATCGTCATCGATAAAAGGAGAAGCGGCTTCTTCCGCGAGCCTGTTTGCCTCTTCAATCTCGGCAAAATAGTCTGGGATTTCATTTTGAGCCACGTGTTCCATTGAAACCACGGCGATTTTATCCCCCAGTTTTTGTCTCACATAGCTGGGCAATTGGCTGAGGCGGTTTGATTCCAGCTTTGCCAGAAGGCAAAAGAGGTAGTTGAGGTCAGATTTTTCCAGAAAGCTTTCGATTTTTTCGTCAATCATTTCATTTTCTCCGTTTTCAGGAAGTCCGCTGCCGGGCTGGGGTAGCGTTCAATCCTGTTTTCTTCCGCCTGGATGATGGCCAAAACTTTTTGCACGGCCAAATCCAAGTCGTCGTTTTCCACCAGATACTCATAATCCGGGATGTATTCCAGTTCTTTTCTGGCGGTTTTGAGGCGTTTTTCAATTTCTTGGGGGGCGTCAGTGTCCCGGTCAATCAGGCGTTGGCGCAAAATTTCCAGCGTTGGCGGCAGGATAAAAATCTTCACGCAGGGCACGCTGGTGGGGTGAATCTGGGCGGCGCCTTGGACATCGATATCCATAATCACGTGTTTTCCCGCGGAAAGGCGGGATTTTATGAAGCTGAGCGAGGTTCCATACCAGCGGTCGAAGACCAGGGCAGTTTCCAAAAAATCGCCGGCTTCCCTGCGCCGCAGAAATTCTTTTTCGTCCACAAAGTGGTAGTGGCGCCCGTTTTCTTCATCTCCCCTGGGCGGGCGGGTTGTGTAGGAAATGGAATATTCCACATCCTGATGCCGCTTTAGCACCTCCTGGAGGATGGTTGTTTTTCCACCCCCAGAAGGCGCTGACAGGATGATGAGAAAGTTTTGGTTTTTTTTCAGCAAAGACTCAGGCTTCAATCAGGCGTTGATAATCCAACGCGCTCATCAAGTTTTCCAATTCATCGGGATTGGAGAGGCGGATGCGGAAAAGCCAGCCGTCTTCATAGGGAGATTCGTTGATGATTTCGGTGCTGTCTTCCGCGTCCTGGTTTTTTTCTTCCACCGTTCCACTGAGGGGGCTGATGAGGTCTTCGGCGGATTTCACCGCTTCGATGATGCCGCAGGGCTGGCCAGCAGAAACTTTGGCGCCCGCTTCAGGAAGCTCCAGATAGACGATGTCGCCCAGTTCGCTTTGGGCAAAATCGGTGATGCCGATGGTGGCGATATCGCCATCCACGAGCACCCATTCATGGCTTTCGTTATAATAGAGATTATCGGGTATATTCATAATATCCTCCCAAAATTAATGGTTTGTTTGGTCAAAACTCCATAAGGCGTTTTTGTGTCAAGCAATTGTTTGGCGGGAGCATTTTTGGCTTGACCAAAACAGGCGGGCAGGCAAAATGGGCTGTGGTTCATGGCTTTTGGCAAGCTCTGCCGACGGAAAAAAAGCCCAGGGAATCCAAGGAATGAAAATGACACACACTCCCGCTAAAAAGATTCTGGCCATACACGATTTATCGAGCTTTGGCCACACCTCGCTGATGGTTTTCATCGCCATTCTATATCGAATGGGGCTGAGGGTTTGCGCGCTGCCCACAGCGGTTCTTTCCGCGAATACGGACTTTCCCGATTCCATCTGGGTGGACCTGGGTGAACACCTGGAAAATTTTGCGCAACACTGGCAGGAACTGGGTTTGGAATTCAGCGCCATCTGCAGCGGATTCTTGGCTTCCGAAAAACAGGCGGAGCTGGTTTCAAACCTGACCCAAAAGCTGCGTGGACCCCAAACCATTGTTTTGACCGACCCCGTGATGGGTGATAACGGCAGGCTTTATGACTGTTTTGGCCCTGAAATGGTGGAGGCGATGCGCGGCTTGATCCGGCATGCCCAGATTGTGACCCCGAACCACACTGAGGCGGCTTTGCTGACCGGGGAAGACCCAAATCTGGAATTGGGACGGGAAGGCATCCTTGAACGCTGCCGCAAAATCGCGGGGATGGGGCCGGAGCATGTGGTGATTACCTCCGTGCCGACCAAAGTTCCAAACAGGCTGGTCACGATGTATTATCACGCAGGAGAGGACAGCATGCAAAGCCATTTTTTCACCGCCAGACCGGGGCATCATCCCGGAGCGGGAGATTGTTTTTCGGCGTTGCTTTTGGGCGGATTGATGAAGGGCTATGGCGTTGAAAATTCTGTGGGGGCGGGGGTGGAAATCTTGTCTGGCTTGATTTCACGGGACCCGCTTCCCGGAGCGGACTGGCGGGAAGGAATCGCTCTGGAAGTGCTGATGCAAATGGATTTGGAGGCTTTTTACCGTAAATCCAGATAGATTTGGCGGATTTGCGGGGCGCTCACTTCCTGGGGATTATTTGCCATGTTGCGGCTTCCCAAAACTTCTTGCACGCTTTTGGCGATGAAATCATCCTCCAAAGGCGGACAGGACGGCAGATTCAGACTTTCCAGCCAAAGCGCGAAACCTTCCAAGCTGGTGTTCAAAGCGGCGAAAAGCGCGTTCAGTTCAACTTTTCTGGCGGGGTAAAACAGTTTTAGCACGGGTAGCATGACCAGGGCGTTGCTGAGCCCGTGGGGCGTGCCAAATCTGGATGTGAGCGGATAGCCCAGCGAATGCTGCAAAGTGGTGCTGCCCTGGGCGATGGTGATGCCGCCATAAAGCGAGGCGCGCATCAGTTTTTCCCTGCCGGAAGCCAGGCTGGGATTTTCCAAAACGGGCTGCAAGTTTTCAAAAATATCCCTGGCGCCGGCGTGGATGAGCGGGTCTGCCAAGGCTTGACGCTTGTTCGAATAGATTCCTTCCAAAAGGTGGGAAAGCGCGTCCAGAGCGGTGTTCAAGGTCACTTGAGAGTTGAGACTGTGGGTGTAAATGGGATTGCAGATTGCCAGGCTTGGAAAGGCAAGAACATGGCCGAAACCGGCTTTGATACCGGTATCAGGATTGGTGAGCACGGAGTATTGGGTGACCTCGCTGCCGGTGCCGGAAGTGGTGGGAATTGCCACCAGGGGGAGCTTGCATTGGAAAAGCTCGGTTTGATAAATCTGGGCGCGCTGTAAAGCGTTTGCCGCAACCAGGGCGATGGCTTTGGCAGCGTCCAGAGGACTGCCGCCACCGATGGCAATCACATAATCGCACTGTTCAGCGCGTAGAAGCTGGGCTCCTGCCATAACGGTGTCCAAACTGGGATTTTCTTCAACCTCATCAAAGTGAGCCCAGGGAATGGCGAAACTTTGCAAGAGTTTTTCAACATCGCCGAGGGCACCGCTTTTTCTGGCACCCACGGGACCGCTTACCAGCAAGGGCTTTGAACCCAGGTTGAATATATAATCCGCCGCCTCAGCAAGGGCATCGGAGCCGAAAAATATCTGGGTGGGAAGATGGAACATGGTGTTTACCTCATTGAAAGTAAGTTTTGCGCCTCGGCTTTTGCGGTCAAGGTTTTTTTGTGTGTACGCTCCTTTTTGGTGGCGACATATAGGTTCAAGCCTCAGGATTTGACAGCAAAAAAATCCCCAGTTTCCCGGGGATAAGGATATTTTTTATGATTTTAAGAAAGATTAGCGAACGTCATGGGCTGTAACGTAATAGAAGCCATGTTTGTCCACCGCTCCTCCCGGGTGCAAAAACCAAGTTTGTTCCAGGTTTGCCTGCAGCAGGTTAAATCCGGAATATGGTTCCTGGGAATAATAGAGGTCATAATAATCAGCTCCCGGAACCTCATCCCAAGAAATGAGGAGGTCAAACCCAGAAGGCGTGAGCGAAAAATCCACCGGAGGGCGTGGTTTGGCGTTTGGATGCACCCAGAAGCGACCAATGGGGCTAAAGGTTTCCAAACCTGTGCTGTCGAAGGCTTTAACCTGCCAATAGTACAAATTGCCGGGGGCGCAAAAGTCTGTCCAAGCGTGGCAGGCAGAAGTCGTGCGCGAGCCGGGGTTCTCAAATCCGGCGGATAAATCCCAATAGACGGTATAGCTTACATAATCTTCCGGGTCGGGGTCAAATGAAGGCTGCCAAAGCAATTTGTTGCTGGTCAGTAGCACAGTTTCGTTGTTCGCCGGTGAAATCAAACCGAAGGGGAGGGGCGCTTCCGGCACAGCGACATCAAACCAGAAATGGCTTTGCAGGCAGGAAGTGGTCTGGTTGTCAAGGTCGGTGGCTTTGACCCTCCAGAAATAGCGGGTGTCGTCGGATAAAACAGAAGATGGCAGCTGAAAGAAAGACTGGTTCAAGCCATTCCAAGTAAGCAAACCTTGATTGAAGCTGGAATTCAAAGCCATTTCCAGTGTGTAAACCACCAGATCCCCAGGGGTGGGGTCGATGGCTTCCTCCCAGTCCAGAAGCGGCGTGAGAGTTTGAACAATGCTGCCATTAGCCGGAGAAATCAGATTGAACCCGGCAGGTGCGTCACCGATGTCGCCTGAGCGCCAGGGGTCGAAAAGAATGTTGTTTGAAACGGCGTTGCCTTCACCGTTGGGATTTGTGCTGTGGTAGGGACCGCTGTGGAAGCCCCACCAGTTGTTGCGGGCATCAATGATCAGCCCGCTATCGTTTTTCACGCCAAAGCTTGTGTTTCCGTAAATGCTGTTTCCGTCGCCCACTTCAGGTCCACCAATTACCGGATTGGCGTTTCCGTTGCAGTGGATTCCCAGCTCGTTGCCGTAGATATAGCATTTTGAGATTGGAGTTGAAGTCCCATCCGTCATAAAAATGCCTTTTACACCATAACGGATAACGCAACCGTCGATGTAGGATGCCTGGGACCGATACAAATAGATGTTGCCGTTGCCACCCGCGTATTCAAGCAGGCAATTGCGCAGATAGGAGCCTTGAACGCCTGAAGGCATGAGTTCGAGCCCGTTCCAGCCATTCGCGGCACCGCTCAGAGAGCTGAAGCTTGCTCCATCCGCCTGAATGCCTGCAGGAGAACCGTAGTGATCACCTATGGTCAATCTTGTGTTTTGTGAGAAAAGGAGCACCAGCCCTGAATTTAGCTTCAAAATGGGAATGTTGCCACCTGCCCCGGCAACTTTGATGTCGCCAGTGATTTCCAAAGCTACGCCGGGATTGCTCCAAACATAGGTCTTGGCTTCGCTCAAGGTGCCACCCGTCAAACGTATCCGGTTGGGGTTGTTGCCGCTATAGCTGCAGCCGGTTCCGTCCACGGCGTCGAAGTTTGTGGAATATAACGTCATGGGATAAGCGCCGTTATTTTCAAAAGAGCTGTTTGTGACCTTGAATCTGCCGCCGGCATCTCCCCTAATGGCAGAACCGGGGTTGTTGCGGAACAC
>JAAYKA010000098.1 GCA_012522635.1 Candidatus Cloacimonadota bacterium | reverse complement strand
TGTCTCCACCCTAACCCTTTTTGCGCACCAGAAGATACTTTAGAAGCAGGTCTTCCAGCGGGGTGGCTGTGCTAACCGCGTTGTATTCTATCTGGTATTGGTGACAGCCTTTCTTGAGTTTTTGGATGTGCTCGGAATAATTTTCCAAATATTCTTTGCGAATCTGCCAAGGATTTACGGTAATCTTTTCGCCAGTTTCGCTATCCACAAATTCTGTCTCACGCTTGAAGTCGAAATTGTCTTCCTGGATGTCCGCAATGTGGAAAACCAAAACTTCATGGTGTTGGGAACGGAAATGTCGCAGTCCATCAATCACGCGGTCGGGGTCATCCAGCAAATCTGAAATCAGGATGATGAGGCTGCGTTTACGGATGCTTTGTGCGGCCTTGTGCAGATTTTCCAACAGGCGCGTGGAATCCTTTGGCTCCAGTTCCGCCAACACACGAAAGATTTGTGAAAGGTAGCCTCTGTATGCCTTTGGCGGCAACATTGAGGTGATGGTTTCGTTGAAAGTTATGAGACCTGCGGCATCTTTCTGACCAATCATGAGCCATGACAGCGCCGCCGCCAAACGGCAGGCGTAGTCAATCTTGCTGCTCTTTCCCGAAGCGTAGAACATGGAGCGTGAATGATCCAAAATGATGTGGCAGCGCAGGTTTGTCTCTTCTTCAAAGCGCTTCACATAGTAGCGGTCGGTTTTGGCAACGATTTTCCAATCGATATTTTTAACCGGATCGCCGCTGTTGTATTCACGATGATCCGCAAATTCCACGCTAAAACCGTGGTAGGGGGATTTATGCAATCCCACCAAAAAACCTTCCACAATCATCCGCGCCTGAAGCTGATAGCGCTTCAGTTTTGCCGCGGTTTCCTCTGTGAGCAGCGTCAAAACCTTATTCCTTGGGCTTTCCTTTGTAAAGAATACCGAATGGGATGATGATAGCGTAGGCAATCACCAAAATCACCGGCGAAATCGCAATCTCATTTTTGGCCATGATGATGTAGCCGATTATGAGCAGCAGCAACGCCACTCCCAAAATGATATAGTTAATCGGGCCAAGTTTGAGCCGTTCCTTGTCTTTGGACATTTTTTCTCCCGTTTTATTGCAAGTTATATTGCGCGTCGTAGCTGTGGAACGCGTCCCGCACCCGCTCGTATGCCAGGTCAGACAATTCGCTGCGGTTTCGCGTCGGATCAAATTCCAGCGGGTCCAGGAAGCAGAGTTCCGCTTCCAGCTTTCGCGCCATCAAATTCCAATAGTATTTCAAAAAATTTATGCCTTCATACCAACTGACCACGGAGCGGTTTTCGTCCGTAATTGGTTTTCCATCCAGCCTCTTATAGCGGATGCAGGCAGGTAATACCGTGCTTCCCGCATCAACCGCAACCTGGAAAAGCGAGCGCCAAAATTCTTTAACAGTGGAACCATCCGTGCCAGCTTGTTCAGGAAAAAGCACCACCTTAAAGCCGGAACTCAAAACTTCGGTGAATCTCTTTATTTCCTGGGGAAGGTTGACTTTTTTCTTGCGGTCTGTATAGAGGCAACCGCCGTTGCGAACGATGCTTCCCAGCACTGGCGTCTCACTCATCTGGGTGGAAGTGATAAATACATATTTTTCCACCGCGCCCAGGATGAAAATATCCAAAAAGGACGAATGGTTCGACACCACCAGATATTTTTCACCTGTCAGCCTAGCCAAAAGCTCAGGGTTTTTCACTTTTAATTTTACGTTAAATGAACGCAAAAACCAATTGGCAGCGCGTTTGGTGTTCTTGATCTCTTTTTGGCGTCGTTTTACTGGATCCCGGTTAAAAAGCCGAATAAAGAAAGACCTTGCAAAAAAATCGCATAAAATAATAATATGCCAGAGGACTTGCAGGATCTTGATTATCCATTTCACTTTTCTTTCTCCTGTGTTCTGCTTTTTACGATATTTTGTCAATTTATCCATTAGGCGCCGGCGCTGCTTTCTGTCAAGGATTTTCGCTCAAAACCATCCCTTTTTTCATCCAACAAAAAACCCCGCAGCGTCTGCCACGGGGTTCCATCATAAGATTTGTGATTGTTATTTCATGATGACCATCTTTTTGGTCTGATTGAAGGAAGGAGTCTGCAGTTTGTAGAAGTAGATTCCGCTGCCAACTGTGGCGCCGCGTTGATCTTTACCGTTCCAAACGATGCTGTGGCTGCCTTGGTCAAGTTTGTAGGATCTCACCAATTGACCGTTGAGGTTATAGATGTTCAGTTCACCGCTTTCACCAGCCTTGAGGGCAACTTCGATATTGGTTCTGCTGCCAGCCTTGAAGGGGTTGGGATAGGCATTTTTCATGGAGGTGACTTCAGGCAGCACGGGTGGCACGTTTCCTTCCACGGTCACGCTCACGGGACCATGGAAATCGCTGCCCAGATATTCCACCGCTTCCAGCCAATAGTGGTAGGTTTGGCCGATCTCGACGCTGTTGTCCGTAACTCTGTAGCTTTGAGCCGTGCTGGTATTTGTGGCAGGAATAAGCACAGGTGTGATCAGGATGGCGCCGCTTTGGTTGGTACTGCTGTTGCGATGCACGCGGTAGCCGATCATGTGATTTTCGCTCTGGCTCACCCAGTTCAGTTCAACGTTGTTGATCGCATTCACCGTGGCTGTGAAGCTGCTAAGTTCCACAGGAGTCACGACAACCGCGATAACAGGGATCTGATCCCCGGCTCCCGGATCGGTGACTTCCAGAGGTTGCCACGTACGGCCGCCACCTTCAAAGTGGTAGCTTCCTTCCAGGTCTTCGGAAAGTCCGGTATAGGCAAAAATGCCATCTTCATTCGTGTAACCAACTAATTCACCATTGTGATAAACTGCCACCATCGGGGTGGGCGGGTTGGTGATGAAATAGATGGTAATTGCTTCAACTTCATGCAGTTCCGCATAAAAAGCAAAGGCCAGGTCATCATCGATATCGTCGCGGGAATTGCCGGAACTTACTTTCGCCATATCTTTCAGCAGGTTACGGTCAGCCGTTTTGGCGTCAATACCATAATGTTCATATTGATAGGAGTGGATGTTTCCACCGCTGCCGGGTGCCCACATGAACAAGTGGTCATCACCATAAGCAATGGCCTGGGCTGAGAACCAGCCTTCCTGAATATCCACTTCTTCGGGAAGCTCAATCTCATATTTATAGATGTTCCAAGTGACTTCAAGAAACTCCCATTCCACGCTTTCCACGAAGGTGGTTGTTGCCATCACATCGTAGAACATGTAATCGGGTTCCTCCCAATCCATTTCGCCATCCAGGTAAGTTAAAACAAAGCCAAGGCCAACCGGCGCACCCGTTTCGCCATCAACGGCAATCACATTCAGATCCGGATCCAGGATTTCATAGGAATTTTCGTAAGCCCAGCCTCCGGGAACAAAAATGGTGGCCAGTTCGTCGCCTGCATTGGCAAAGAAGGTGTATGTATCGGGGCCGGTTCCGCTGGATATGGTCAGATTCTCCAAAACAAGAACTCCATCCACATAAACGCTGAGCCTGCCGCCGCTCCAGCCATCGCCCCATTCATCATAGAGGTTCAGTGTGTAGGTTCCTGTGCTCGGCGCAAACAGCGCTTCAGGCACAAATATACCCACGGGAGCCACCCAATCACCGCCGTCCGTGGCAATGACATTCATGTCCGGATCCAAAATTTCATACCAGTTTTCATCTGCATAATCTCCAGCAGTGTAGCGGGTTGAAATTTCATCACCCTCATTGGCAAAGAAAGTGAAATCGGCATATTCTGGACCGCTGCCAAGCGAGATGGCGTCCAAAACGACGACCCCATTCACCATCACATCCAGACAGCCATAATCCCAGCCATCTAAATATCTGTCAAACAATCTCACGGTGTAGGTGCCGGTGACAGGCGCCAAAAGCGGCTGTTTGGGTTCGGTCCAATGGCCTTCAGGTTTGCCGTAAAATCTTACGATGAAAGGCTCTTCTTCGTTTGCCACGGAAGGAACCCAGCCGAAGCTTGTCCAGTTTCCGGGTGTGCCATAAAACTCCACTTTTTTGATTGCTTCGGTGAGACCTTCGAATTCATCATTCATCCAATAGTTGACACCAAGCTCATAGTGAACCGTACTGGTATACAAATCCTGGGGGTTGGGCACATACGGTTGATTGAAAATCTGCTGATACTGCGCTGACAACATGCCAAAGGCAAACAAAGCCAGCACAGCGGTAAAGATACTAAGTTTTTTCATAACAGTCTCCTGTTTTAATAATGGTTGAGGGCGGAAATAATCCTGCACCCACGTTATCGAAAGCCTGTGAAACCTTGGGTTCCCAGAGCTTTCGTTTTTCATGATCTATGTTTAGCTCCCGTTTTGAAAAACAGGAGCGATTATTTTCGCTATAAAAACCTTGATATCCAGCTTTTAGAGGCATTTTTCAATGAATTGTGATTCGGCTTTTCCTAATCATTTACACTCTATTAAATACATTATATGCTGAATATTGATTGAGACAAACCTTTTAAACCCTCAAACGAATCTTGGAAAACCACCTGATGGCGAAATATGACCCGCTTTCCATCAAAGCGCTGTAACAACTACACAAGTGTAATGCGTTTTATTGCCTTAATCTGTTTGCTTGAACAGCTATCGCTCCAAAGTGGCAAAAAGCTCCGCGCGCTGGGTTTTGGAAATGCTGTGTAGCTGCAAATCAAGCTTATGATGCTGTTTCAAAAGTTCCAAAAACAATTTTGACGCCTTTTCCCCGGCTTTCAGCATGGTTTTCCACTCTTGCACAAACTCACCCTTGTTCCAATAAAGATTGATGATTTTGGCAAGTTCCTGCAGTTTTGCCATTTGCTCGAAACTCAGCGCATCCGTGGCAAGCACCTGCCAGGGCGGGCTGCCTTGCCAGATATAGCCGCGTTCCCTGGCGATCTGAAGCATGGGGGTTTCGGGCAGGATTTTCAGCATGCCGAGCTGGATTTCGGCGGGAAAGGTGGAAGCCAGTTCGTCCACACTGCGCAGGACGGAGCTGTATTTTTCACCGGGAAGGCCGGCCAGAAGATCGGCATGGACGCAGATTTGGGTGCGCTCACGCAGGGCATTCAAAATTGATTTCGCCTTGGCCCAGTTTGAGGCGCGGCCGCAAGCCCGGGCAACAGCGGCATCGATGGTTTGGATGCCAATTTCAAAGCGAATCCGCTGCGGGGGCACCCGTTCCAAAATGCGCAGGTCTTCTTCGCTGATTAATTCTGGATAGATTTCAAAATGGTATTCGCAGCGGGCGGGATTTTTGATGGCATAATCCCAAATTAAGCGCGCCAGCCGTGGCTGCGCGTTGAAGCTGCGATCCACAAATTTAAGGGTGCGAGGCTGCAGAGCGAGCAGAGCGTCCAACTCTTGGAACAGTTTTTTGCGGTCGGTTGCGGAATCTGGATTGAAGCGCGCTTCGTTGCGGTCATCCAAGGCGGAAAGGCAATAGGCACAATGGTATGGACATCCGCGCGAGCTTTCGTAATAGACCAGTTTATTTTGCAGGGTGGATTTATCCGCGCGTCGATAGGGAAAAGGAAGCTCCCGCAGATGCGGCGCTGGCAGTTCGTAAACCCCTGTGGACAGGGAGAATCCAGCCTCTGCCAGCTTGCGAATCGCGCCCTCTCCGGGACCTTTGACGATAAAATCGAAAACTTCGGGGAAGGCTTCTCCGCGTCCGGCTTCGGGGCCACCCAAAACTGTTTTCACCCCGGGCAGAACTTTCTTCAGTTCCCGCGCCAATTCAAAAACAACGGAGCTGTTCCAGATATAGGCGGAAAAACAGGCTATATCAGGCTTTTCACGATATACGCGGGTCAGGATGTCAAAAAGCGGTTCGGAAAGCGTGAACTCCAGCAGGTTGATGGAATATGGCAAACCGCGCAGGTTTTCCCGCAGAATATAAAGCGATGGGGTGCTTTGATACCAAGCGCTGTTCAGCCCAATCAGGCAGATTTTACTTTTCTTGTTCAGGACGCGATTCTCCTTTTTTGGCAAAATGAGCGCAAGCCCTGCCCTTGTCAAGGAATTTGAGCGCTGACCCGCGCGAATGCTGTTGCCCATCAGGATATCCATGTTTTATTAAGCAGAAAAAAAAGCGCCGGGTTTTTGGGCTTCCCGGCGCTTCATTCTTCACTTTTTTAGGAAGGAGAAGGAGATGATTTGAAGTACTTTCTTTTATTTACCGTTATTGTCCCAGATCCCGCTGCATCACTCTGCGAGTGTGGCGGAAGTTTTGCATGGGGGTCATTTTGCTTTTGCGGCTGGGGGTGGGGTTGTTGCGTCCATTAGGGCGCCCGTAGCGGGCTTCTTCATATTTGGGCTGGAATTTCTCACGCTGTTCAGGGGTGAGTTCTTTCAAAATCTGTTCCTTGTGTTCCAGTTGGGTGCTTGATTTGACGCGCATTTTTTCATGGAGCTGGTCGTTCAGCTTTTGCGCGGCTTTAAAATCGCTGGCCTTGAGGGCTTGATTCATGTCAATACGCAGGTTCTCAATCTCTGCGTTCACGCTGTTCATCGCCTTTTTCTGGTTGGTTTGCAATTGAGTAATCTTGCTGTTTTGGGCTTCGGTGAGGTTCAATTCCTTCATCATATCTGTGCAGACTTCAGCGGCTTCGGGCATGGGTTGGCTGAGAGCGCGGGAGCCGTGTTTGCGTTGGATTTGGGGATAATCTTTTCCTTGCGCGGCAAGCATGCCAGCCACAAGCAGTATTCCGAGGGTTATAATCACATATTTTTTCATTGTTTGTTTCTCCTGTTGTTTCGTCTTTCTTCGAACTTTTTCATGCGTTCGAGGCGCGTGTTAAAGTGTTCTTCCGCCTCTTGGGCACTCAGGTTTTTGCGGTATTCAAGCAACTTATGGCCCATGGCGCGTTCCAAATCGCTTTGCGCCAGGATGGACCGATCGATTATTGAAAGGATTTCAGTTTCGTTTACGGGATCTTTGGCCATTTCCTGCATCAGTTCCTTTTTTATGGCATAAAAATCTTCGCGCAGCTTGATGACTTCAGGGTCGGTATGCTCCGGAGATTCTGGCCTTTCCTGCCCACGTTCGTTGGGTGGGCCGGGACGATAATGATGGGAAATGTGGTTCTGGCGATAGATTTTCATCACGATGAACCCGCCAATGATTCCGAGATTCAAAAACAGCGAGAAAAGCAGCAAAATGGTCGTCAGTCGTTTGCTCATGGAGGCCTCCTTTTAGAACAAATCCGCTGTGACGGTGCTTTCACCGAAGGCCGCAACATCGCGGTTATCGGTGTTTTGGTTTTGCTGCGAGTATATCTCGGCGGCATTTTCGGGAAGGGGATTGACGTTTGGATAGGCGGTTTTGCCGATGGCAACGCCAAGAATCAGGCTGAGAGCCACCGCCGCGAGCGCGGGAATGGTCTGGAAACCACGGGCACGTTTAAGATGTACGCGCCGGCTTTCGTGGGCGGAAATTTGATCCATAATGCGGTGGTGGAGCCAGCCGGGAAATTCCGGTTGGGTCTCAGCGTTCAGGATCTGCCGCAAGCGGATGCCGTCCTCTCGATAGGCACGACAAGCCGCGCAATTTTGCAGATGCAGATCCAGCGCGCGGTCTTTCCCCAGCTCTTTATCAAGCTGAAGTTCGATCAAGCGTTTAGCTTTGCTGCATCTCATGGTTTCCTCTCTTTGGCTGCCCAAATGGCAAGCCGCTTTTTGTGTTTCATAATCTATACTCTCCCTTCACGTCTATCCTTCAACAATTTTTTCCGCAGTTGCTTTTTTGCCCGTACGAGCAGCGATTCCACCGCCTTCACGCTGATGCCAAGTTGTTCTGCCATTTCCTTATAGCTCAACTTTTCAAAATATTGCAGTTGAATCACACTGCCCAAACGTGGAGGCAGTTCTCGGATGGCGGCATGCAAGAGGCTGTGGTCGGGCTCGGGTTGGGGGACGTTTTTATCCGGATAACGGTCGAAAGTGCTGGGTTCAACCTGGACAAAACGGTTTTTTTGCTTCAGGAAGGTCATGCTTTTATTGTATGCAATGCGGTAAACATAGGCCAGAGCTGTGGCTTCCTCCACGCGGTCAATATGCTCATAAAATGAGATAAAGACCATCTGCACGACGTCATTGGCGTCGTTGTCGTTGCCCAAAAGCGTCAATAGATAGTGATATATCCGCTTGAAATGGGCGTTTAGGAAATCTTCAAACTGCTCTTTTCTCATGTGCCAAACCTTGCAAACAATACTATGCTCGGAATAAGATACTGCAAAAATTTAGCGCGGCACTTGTCAAGATTTTTCAAAAAAGGAACGCTGATGAAGGGGGAAAATGCGGTTGGCGCGGGGGTTTATTTGTAACACAGGATTTGTTTTACGTTTTCCT
>JAAYKA010000097.1 GCA_012522635.1 Candidatus Cloacimonadota bacterium | reverse complement strand
ACAAACATGAACATGATTCGATTGGGCTCGCAAATCAGCGCGGGCGATACAATCGTAACTTCAAACCTTTCCACACTTTATCCCAAGGGTTATCCTGTGGGCAAAGTATCCCGCATCCGCGATTCTCAAGACCAGCTTTTCATCAGCGCGGAGATTGAACCCTTCACCCAGGTGGAAAATCTGGAACACGTCTTCATCCTCAAAGAGAGGCATAAATGAAAGAGAAACTTGAACCAGTTGTGAATATCGGTGGCGTTCGGGTTGAACGCATCCCATTGAAAACAAAGATAATTACAGAATCGGATTCGATGGCTGACATCATCCGTGAATTTGCCTTGCCACATATAAAAGAAGGCGACATCCTCACCATCAGCGAAAGCCCGCTTGCCATCACGCAGGGACGTGCCATTCCTGTGGAACAGATTAAACCCGGAAGGCTGGCCCGCTTTTTGTCTTCCAAAGTGATGAAAACACCGTATGGCATTGGTTTGGGCGCTGCCACCAGCATGCAATGTGCCATCGACGAATGTGGCGCAGGCCGCATTCTTGTTGCCGCCGTGATTGGTGGAATCAGCAAAAAACTGGGTCGCAAGGGAGATTTTTACCGTGTGGCAGGAAAGCAGGCTGCTCTCATCGACGCGGCTGAAACCACACCGGTGGAGCCTTTTACCCACACCGTGATCAAAGGTCCTCTGAAGCCGGGCAAGGTGGCTCAGGAATTGGCGGATGAATTTGGTTTTCCCGTGGCTGTGATGGATATTAACGACATCGGCGGTTCCTGGGCAATTGGCTACAGCAAAGGACTTTCCAAGGCTTTTTTGGAAATGACGATGAAAGATAATCCTCAGGGTCAGGGGGCTGAGCTCACGCCTCTTTGCATCATCAGAAAGTTGGATTGACATGGCTCTGAAACACATCTGGACCTTCATCTTGGGATTGATATTCTTCTATGTCCAGGTGTTGTTCATGCCGGCTTTCGAACTCTTTGGAGTGATTCCGAATATTCTGATTCCCTGGACGGTCTATCTGGTTTGGACGCGGGAACTTAACCCCAGTCTCATCGTGATTTTCATCATCGGTTTGCTTTACGACACAACATCCCCGCAAACCTTTGGCAGTCACGCGCTTATCTTTCTGATTGTGGGTATGGCCATCAATCAATTCCGCAAACCTTTCGAGGATGAAAGCGTGCTGGCCAGAATGATTTCCCTGGTTTTGGCAAACCTCATCTTCCACTTCATCTTTTGGCTCACGCTGGGCATAGATTATGGCTTCAACTCACAGCTTTTTAGCTTGAACCTCATCGCGTTTGCCTATAATCTCGCCATCAGCTTTGTGGTTTTTTGGATAACACAATTGGTTTCCCGCCTGCGCATAGTTTTGGTCCATGATTAAAAACTTTTCCACCCTCGTTTTCAAGGTAACCCTGGTGGTGCTTACCCTGATTTTGGTGGTCGCGCTTTTCAGACTGCAAGTGCTTAAAGGAGAATACTATCGCCACATCGCGGAAAGCAATTTCGTTCGCATCCGGCGCGTGACAGCCACCCGCGGCGAAATCTACGATTGCAAATACAGACCCATTGTTGTAAATATCCCCGCTCACGACCTTTATCTCACCACCAGCAGAATCAACAACACCGAGCGACTTTCGGTTTTTTTGAAAATACACTTTGGCATCGAGCCCGAGGAACTGAAGGAACTCATCTTCGCGCAGAGGTTTAAGGCCTATGAGGAAATCTTGTTGGCCGATAACCTGAGCTACGACACCGTGGTCGCGCTTTCCGAAAGGATTGCTGATTATCCAGAGCTGAACTTTCGCATCGGAACCTCACGTAACTATCTGTATCCAAATCATTTCACGGGATATGTGGGGCGCATAAATGAAGATGAATACAAGCTTTATCGCAGTGAAGATTATTCCCTGAACGCCTACATCGGCAAAACGGGCTTGGAACGCTATTACGAGGTGCTTTTGCGCGGTCGCGATGGCAAGGAAATCATGCAGGTGGACGCCCAGGGTAAAAGCCTGGAACTTTTTGGCGAAAACACTTCCATAGCGCCGCAAAACGGGTTGAGCCTGATTTTGAGCATCGACAACGACCTCCAGGAATACGCGAACTCGATTTTTCCCCCCGGGCTCAAAGGTTGTGTGATTGTCTCCGATGCCCAAACCGGCGGCATTTTGGCCTACCTCAGCAAGCCGGATTATGATCCCAATATTTTCATGCAAAAGATTAGCAGCGATGTGTGGGCGGGTTTGAATTCGCCTTCCAAACCACTGTTGGACAGGATTATCCATGCCAGCTATCCACCCGGATCGGTGTACAAGCCTGTCACGGGCTCCAAAGGTATGGAATTGGGTGTGATAAACCGTCATACCAGGCTGGCATCCTGTAGCGGCGGGCTCAAGATTGGAAACCGTTTTTTCCGCTGTTGGAGTTCCGCGGGACACGGTTCGCTGAGCATAGTTGACGCCCACAGAGTTTCCTGCGACGTTTTTTTCTACGATTTGATCAGCAAGATTGATTTGGACGCGATGGCGCTCCATGCCAAAGCCTGCGGAGTGTTCGACAAAACGGGAATTGATCTGCCCAATGAACGGGGCGGCTTCTATCCCAACACAAAATATTATCGTGAGGAACGTGGCATTAAAGGCAGCCTCGCAGGCTACAAGGCAAATCTTGCCATCGGGCAGGGTGAAGTGCTCACCACCCCGATGCAGATAAACGCTTTTTTTTCTGCCATCGCCCGCCGTGGAACCTTGATCCAGCCTCATCTTTTGATGCACACGATGGGATCGGCACGCATCACGCGCGACGAGATTCAGCCCTTGGAAAAACGTCGCCTGCCCTGGTCTTCTGAAACGATGCAAGTCATACGGGACGGGCTTTGGGCTGTCACAAATGCTCCTGGCGGCACTGCCCGCGCGGTGAATGTGCCCGGCGCCACAAGCTATGGAAAAACGGGAAGCGCGGAAAACTTTATGGGCAGAACCACCCACGCCTGGTTTGTTGGCTTCATCGAGACCGACAAACCCGAAATCGTGGTCACGGTTTTCATAGAAAACGCGGGTGGAGGCGGAGCCGTTGCGGCACCTGTGGCAAACAAGATTTTCAACTACTACATCGGAAATCTGGAAAAAATCCGCCAGCCTGCAACCATTCCACCTCAATTTGCGGATGGCGCCGCAGGTTCGGAGGTTTTACCCCATTCCAGTGTTGAACCAAAGCCGGAACCCTCTGCGCATCATGAAGAAACGGAAAGCTCGCACCCGGAGGAAACGCCGTGATAAACCGCAAAAAGTTTGATTTCGTGTTGGCGGCGCTTCTGGTTATGCTGATTCTGTTTGGCTGCGTTGCCATTTTTTCAGCTTCCACCACCCACATTGGGGAATATGTTTCCACTCAAAACCACTGGTGGAAACAGCTCATTTTCGCTGCCATTTCCCTGGGAATGATGTTTTTGCTGATGCGGCTGCCCATGCCCATTTTGGATTTGGTCATCATCCCGGCATATATCATTAACATTTTGGCTTTGATTGTGGTACTTTTTACCCCTGAGGTCAGCGGCGCCCATCGTTGGTTCAATTTTTTCGGGCTGCACTATCAGCCTTCGGAAAGCGCGAAGCTTTTCACCATCCTGATTGTGGCGCGCATCATCTCGCGGGAAAACATGAGCGAAATCCGCCAGATTGTTTACGGCCTTGGCTTGGTGATTTTGCCCGTGATTCTAATCCTTTTGGAACCGGATTTTGGCAGCACACTGGTTTTCATGTTCAGCCTCATTGCCATGTTGGTGGCAGCGGAAGTGCCACTGCTGTATATTCTTCTGCTCATCAGTCCGGTGGTGAGCATTCTGTCTTCGCTGTGGTGGCCTGCCATCATCATTTGGCTGGTTTTGCTGGTGGGCTTGCTTCTCTGGAACCGCCTTTCCTGGATAACCACAGCCATCGCGGGCATCCTGAATGGTTTTCTGGCATTGATTATGCCGGTTTTTTGGAATGCCCTCAAAGACTACCAGCAGGATCGCATCGTCTCTTTTTTGAATCCGATGGCAGACCCTCTGGGCGCGGGCTACCAGATTATTCAGGCAAAAATTGCCATCGGAAGCGGATCCGTTGCCGGAAAAGGCTGGCTGCAGGGAACCCAAAAGAACATGAATTTCCTGCCGGAACACCATACGGATTTCATTTTCAGCGTAATCGGGGAAGAATTTGGTTTCATCGGCGCCCTGATTTTGCTCACGCTTTTTGGTCTCTTTTTTTGGAGGCTGATCAGGGCTGTGGGTGAGATTCGGGTTGGTGAGCGCAGAATCGCTTCGGCTGGCATTTTGGCATATCTGATGTTCCAAACTTTCATAAATATCAGCATGAATATCGGCTTGGTTCCCGCCACGGGAATTCCGCTGCCTTTCATCAGCTATGGAGGCTCCAATTTACTTTTCAATGCTTTGGGCGTGGGCGTGGTTTTAAAATATCTTAATGAACGGGGATTCATGAAATGAGAAAATACTCCTATTTGTTGTTGTTGCTTGCAGTTATGGCTTTGGGATTATCGTCCTGTTTTGTCCATTCCAGCTTGATTTTTTTTGATAAAGATACGGCCGGCGTGCCAAATCTAATCTCAAATTCCGGTTTCAGCGCCTATTCGCTGGATCCCAGGGACGCACTTTTGGGTTGGAATGTGACCCTGCAGGGTGAAACCAATCAGCCCAAAACGCCGGTTTTCATTGATGGCCAGGAAGCCATCCAGGGTAATTCATCCCTGCGGGTGGATGCGTCACCACACACGGTTGTGATTACTTCAGACGCCTTTCGCGTGAACCGCTACGGTGGCTACTATTCCCGGCTCTGGACAAAATCAAGCCAGAGTTCCGGACCCCAAATCACCCTGCGCTTCATCACTTTTCAAAACAATGGCAAACTCGACCGCCAGTATAAAGTGAAGCAAAAAGCCAAGGATTCATGGGAAAAACAGACCATCAGCGCCGGATTTTTGAGGCCGGGAGTAACTTTTGGGCGTCTGCAGATTGTGATTCCGCCTTTTGAAAATGGCTCGGTTTGGCTGGACGACACCGGCTGTTGGGAAGTTCACCGTTTTCGGGTAGATTGATGCGGCTCCTCATCCAGCGCGTTCTGGAAGCCAAAGTTGAGGTGGAGGGCAAGGTCTGCGGTGAAATTGGCAAAGGCTATCTGGTTTTTGTCGGTTTTGGCGCGCAGGACAGTGAAGAGTTGTTGCCTCAGGCGGCAAAAAAGCTGGTCGAATTGCGCGCCTTCAGCGATGAACAGGGGCGCCTGAACCTTTCGCTGAAGGATGTGGGAGGCTCGCTGCTGGTGGTTTCGCAATTCACGCTTTACGCCAGTCTGGCGCGAGGGCGCAGACCGGATTTCAGCCCCGCCGCTCCGCCGGAACTGGCTGAAAGCCTCTACGATAAATTCGTAAACACTTTATCCCAGACGGAAATCCCGCTGCAAACAGGCATTTTTGGCGCGGACATGAAAGTTTCCTTGATTAACGACGGACCTGTTACCCTGAGCATGGAATTTTGATGGCTTAAACCCGGCGGCATTCTTTTTTAGTTTGAATAGCGGATTTGATTGTTTTTCCGCGGCGATGTGGCGCGGTTTTTATCAATTCCCCAAATTCACCAATTCCCTCTTCATCAGCTTTTTTTCAAAACACTGCCCATGCCTGCTTCCTTCTTTATTCCAACTTCACTCTTATTTTGGTCGCCCCGCAAGGTTGTCCGATTCTTTTTCGGGGGTGTGGGGAGGAGGATTGGTCTGGCTCTGCTTTTGGAAAAAAGAGCGAAGAAAGAGAAACCCCGCCGAAGCGGGGTTTGATATGAATGCGAGGCAAGCTGCGCGTTAATCTTCAATTTCCAAAATGACGTTTCCTTCCAGGGAATCAATCATAAATTGGGCAGATTCGTTCAGTTCGCCTTCGGGATATTTTTTCAGGAAGGACTTGAAAAGCTCGATGGCACCTGCTTCATCCTTCACTTCTTCAGCAACCAAAAATGCCTTCATGAAGGAGGCACGATAGTCGTCTGAACCGTTGGCATAGTGGGTTATAATTTGGTCGTAATATGCAATCGAGGCGGCAAAATTGCGCTGTCTGGCGGCGTTGTCCGCGATGTTGAAAAGTTCTTCGGCAGAGAGGGAGAGCGTGATGCGCTCGGGATATTGTTTCAGGTTGAATTCATCCATCAGCGCCTTGGTGACTTCTTCCTGTTTGGTGGCTTGCATCTGGTTTTTCAGGATGCCGTAGATGCGGGGTTCCACCTCGATGAAGTTTTGGGCTTTGGCAGGATGTTCTTCCAGAATTTTGAAAAAGAGGATGTCTCCGCGGGTGGAGGTGAAAACCGGGCTGGTGTAGCCAATGGGGTTTTCCCAAACCATGTTGCAGAAATTTTCATCGGGTCCGATGCCAGTGATGATGCCGTTGTTGTAGATATTATCCAGGGTGCTCACCTGAGGCCGGATGGAGGTTTCTTCAATCAGCTTTTCAATGCTCTTGTTATTTTTGAATCTTGAATAGAGCTTATATTTGGAAAGGGCTTTCTCGGCTTCCTTGGCGTCGTTGAACCACAAAACCTGGATTTTGCGGTTCGCGGGAGTGGTGTAGGAATCGATGTTTTCATCATAGAAAGCGCGGGTTTCTTCGCTGCTGATTTCGATGGAATCCACCACCAACTGGCGGAACGCTTTGCCCAGGATGTAGTAGCGGCGCATTTGCTCATAATCTGAAAGTTCATGCACGTAGCGTTCATAATTTTGTTCAACGGCTTCGGCATAGAGCAGGGAGCGAATGAGCTCTTGCTCCACAAGGTTTTTGGCGGCGTCCGGGTCTTTGCGATAAAAAACCTGTTCCTGAGGGGAAAGCTGGGCATAGCGGTCCAGCAGAAGTTCCACGGAAATGTTGATGTTCGGGCTGTTTGAGCGGATGAGGTTGATGTCCATGATTTCGCTGTTGTTCTCGCGGTTAGCCAGGTCAATTTCGTCCATGTGGCTGGTGTCCACTTCCACTTCAAACTTTTCCTTGAGGCGCTCATTGAGGCTTTCCATCAACCTGTTTTCCACGCTGGGGCGGGCGCGAACGTCAAGCTCGGATTGAACTTCCTCATAGGGTTTATAGCGTCCGGGTCTGTGGCTCAGGGTGCGGAAAATGTGCCAACCGGTGCCGGTTTTGAAGGGTCCATTAATTGCGGTTTCGCTCACCTGGGAATCCGCAATCAGTTTTTCCAGTTCAGAATCGTTGCCCACACCGGGTACGTTGCCGTTCAGGCGCACGTTTTTGATGAGTCCTTTCAGGCCTTTGGCATAGTTGTTGATGTTGAATTCATCCGAGACTTCGGCAAAGCTTTTGCCAGCTTCCAATTGAGCGACGGCGGCAAGCGCGGCATCTTCATCCATGGCTTGGATATATTCGATGCTGAGGTTTGGAAATTCGAAGTAGGCCTGCTTGTTGTCCTCATAATACTTCAGCTTATCGGCCTCGGTGATGATGACCATGTCGGTGATGTTGCGTTTGTAGAACTCCTGGATGAAAAACTGGCGTTCTCCATCGGCAATCTTTTCCAAAATCTCGGGATCTTTGTCCAAGCCCAGTTTTATGGCTTTCGCCATGAACATTTCTTCCATGATGAGGGCGTCCAAAACCTGGGATTGGCCTTCCATGGTGCGATAGCGACCCTGCTGATTTTGAGGCAGGCGGCTGATGCGCTCATCCACATCTTTGCGGGTGATGATTCCACCGTTGAATTCAGCCAGCACATCTTCATCGTTTATCAGAGTTTGTTTTTGGATGACGATGGGTGTTTCAGATTGGGCAAACAGAGGAATGGCTCCCACAGCCAGTGTCAGCATAAGTATAATCCACCGTTGGATTTGCATGATTTGCTCCTTATTTTGCATTGTATTGTTTTTTCGATTTCCTAAAAAAAATGTGGACAAGAAAACGTCAAGGGATTTATTGTATTCACATGTGAATTTAATTTTTGACCACGAATTGGCACACAATGTGCATTTATACTTAGAACCAATATAAAATACTCCCCAGGAGGAATAAACATGCTCAGGAAATTGAGACAGCAAAAGGGTTTTACCCTGATCGAAGTTCTTGTGGTGGTGATTATCGTCGCCATCCTCGCCGCTTTGGCGGTTCCGATCTATATGCGCCACGTGGAACGCTCCCGCTCCAGTGAAGCCCAAACCGCCATTTCAGCGATTCGCAACACCTACAACGTCCGTCGCCAAAGCTATGGCACCACCCAGAATTTTACCATCGAAGACGCGATGAAGGAAACCAATCTGGGCGAAAGCACCATCAAAAACTGGAAATTTGAAGTTACCGGAAACCCACCCACCAAATATATTGCCACTTCCACGGATGATTTTGCCGGCGGAGCTGACAAGCAGGTTTGGTATGATGTGAAGGAAGCAAAATTCCACGGCTATGGAATCGACCAGTTCACCAATCCAGATACGGAAGGAATGGACACCGAATCTGAATAAGCTGGAGGCATAAGCTTGACTATCCACGAACTGTTACGCTTTACATCGGAAGCGGGAGCCTCGGACCTTCATATTGCGGCTGGAGCTCATCCCATGGTGCGGGTGAATGGAAAAATGAAACGCCTGAATCTGCCCATACTTTCTCCAACCGAAGTGGAAGCCTTGGTTTTTGGCGTGATGAATGAAGTCCAACAGGAAATGTTCAAAGACCAGCTGGAAATCGACTTTTCCACCAAGCTGAGCAATGACGTCCGCTTCCGTGTGAACGCGTTTCACCAGATCAACGGTGTTTCCTGTGCTTTCCGCGTGATTCCGAACGAAATTAAAAGCTATGAGGAGCTTCGCCTGCCGGACATTCTGAGAAAGCTCACCACCAAGGAAAAAGGTTTAATCCTGGTGACGGGCCCCACCGGCAGTGGAAAATCCACAACTTTGGCCACAATGATCGACACCATCAACGACAACCGCCATTGCCATATCATCACCATCGAAGACCCCATCGAGTTTGTTCACCGCAGCAAAAACAGCCTGGTGAACCAGCGTGAATTGGGACACGACACCCGCAGCTTCACAGCCGCCCTCAGAAGCGCGCTGCGTGAAGACCCGGACGTGATTTTGGTGGGTGAAATGCGCGACCTGGAGACGGTGTCGTTGGCGTTGACAGCGGCGGAAACAGGTCACCTGGTTTTTGCCACGCTCCACACTGGAAGCTGCACAAAATCCATCGACCGTGTTATCGATATGTATCCCAAGGAACAGCAGCAGCAAGTGCGCTCCATGCTTTCCGAATCCCTGGAAGCGGTGCTTTCCCAAACCCTTTTGCCCACAAAAGATGGCAAGGGCAGGGTGCCCGCGCTGGAAATCATGGTGGCGAACACCGCGGTGAGAAACCTTATCCGCGAAGAAAAGACCTACCAGATTCCCTCCATTATCCAATCCAGCACCAAGGAAGGGATGCAGACCCGTGATCAATCGCTGTATAACCTTGTGATGAACAACCTTGTGGAACGCACCGTGGCAGAAGAATTTGCGGAGAATCCCAAGCAATTCGCCTCGGGAGCCGGTTTCATGTGATGAAAATTGATTCCATGTCCTCACACAAAGATTCCTTTGCCCTGTTGCGTCGTCAGCGTGGCTTCACTTTGATCGAAACCGTTGCGGTGGCAGCGGTTATCGCTCTTTTGGTGATTACCATCTACATTGGCGTGGTTTATGCTGAAAAGCAGCTTTTGACAAATTACCGCGACCGTGTTGCCACGCTTTTATTGGCAGGGGAATTGGATATGGAATATTACCGTCATTCCCGAAGCAAGCCATTTGAACTGCAGTTGAACAAGGAATATATCCTGGACGATCGTGATCCGGACTATATTTTGCGCGGCTCGATGACGATTGAGCTGAAAAACGCTCAGGAAACCTCGAACGAACAGCTCTTCAACTATCGCATCCTGGAAGCAAGAATGACCTGGATTGACACAGCCACGCAGAAGCCGCGCGTGATCACGATGCGGGAAGATTATTTCATTCCATGATGAACAGCAAAGGTAAATTCAAAAATTCACTGTTGGGACGCCAGCGCGGCGTCACTCTCACCGAACTGATTGTGGTGATGGCCATATCCAGCTTATTGATTTTGGTTTCCGCGCTTGGTATCGGTATTTTCTTTCGCAAATACAAGGAACTGACTGCCTGGGCAAACTTGCAAAACGATGCCCTGGATTGTATCAACCAGATTAAAAATGGAGTTCCTGTGGGTTCGGAAGGAAACATTGAATATTTCGGCGTGATTAATGCCATGGAACTGAAACTCACAAACACCACCACAAACAGTTCCACTGGTTTAATGATTACACCGCCCAGCGAAAGCTCCACCCACACCCAGGATTTTGCTCACTTCTACCTATATGATGGCGCGGTGCGCTGCAATTACTCTCATCACGGCGTGCAGGTCGCGTCGCCACTTTATCTGTTTCCCAAGAAAGAAGATTTAAACAACGTGATTGTGGACAAATTTCTTTTTACCAAAGTGAACAACCACGAGGATCGCGAGATTTTGGTGTTGCAGTTGGAACTGAATGCCAGAGTCAAAACCGGAGAAGACAGATATCGCGAGGTGAAGTTTAAAACCAAAATGGCCAAAAAATAAAGGAGATCATCCCCAAACGAAGGGAGGAGAAATGTTCAAGATGTTCAAACGCCCCAGCGGAAACATCGCCCTGGCGATGGTTTTGGCTGTAATCGGTGCGATGAGTGGTTTTACTCTTTCCAGCTTGGCAATGCGAGATGTGGTCGCCTTTCAATATGATTATGAAGGGCTGCAAACCACGCTCTTTTTGCGCAGCGAAGCCTACCGCGGGCAAAAGATTGCGCAAAGGCTGGGCACGGTGTTGATTCCTGTGAAAACCAGCGAACGCTCTTTGGAAGTTTCAAATTCTGCCCTGCGCAAAACCTTCAAAATCCAATCCCTGCTCTCACAAGGAGACTTGGTTTCCACCACAGAGGACGTTGTGATGGGTGACCTTGCCCAGCGCACGATTGTGAAATCCTTGGTGAAAACCAAGGCTGGAACTGGACAGGCAGCAATGATGAACCCCAAATATTCCATGATTAAAAAATATGGAATATACACCTTGGAGACTGAAACTTTCGCCAAGTATATGTATTTCACGGATACGGATGAATCTCCAAACGAAACCAATGTCTATTTTCACGGACCAGACATCCTGTATGGCAGAGTTCACAGCAACACAAACATCTGGATTAAAAAGACCACCGGCGGCATAAACAACGGTTGGCCTGTTTTTTATGGTTGGGTTTCCACCCATGGGGAAGTGATTTCATTCTCTGGGTCCTACAACGAAAATGAAGTTTTCCGGGGTGGCTTGTCCGAAGGATATCCCTACACCATTTTCCCAGAGGAAGCTTCCAGCATCCGCAGGCGCGGCAACGTTGTGGGTCCGAATTACAGCGATCCAAATAAAATCATGTATGTGGACGTGAACAACCGCAGCTATACATCATATATAGGTGAAGTCCAGAGTCCCGTCGAGGAAGCTGTGGATGTTTTCAATCCCTATCCACCTGAAAATCCAAATACTTACCTGTATCAAAATCAATATACCATCCGGGATACCCTCTGGACATTTTATGAAAATGGAAACTGCTCGAACCAATCCAAATGGGTGCACAACAAGCTTTGGATAAAAGGAAAATTCGGTTCCTACCAAACCTGGGGCTGCGGAGACACCCTTTTCCTTTTGGACGATATTTTGCTGCAAGGCACACCCAGAGGACAAGACCCAATCTCAAATTTCACTGACGTGGTGGGCTTGGTGTCCGAAAAATCCATTGTTATTAAATATGGTTACTGGGATCCTGTGGATACGCTGAGGCACCACGATAATTGTGGCTCAGACGCGGACTACGGTGGGATTTGGATTTATGCTGCGATGGCAGCTTTGGGCAAGGGTGGTTTGTTGAATCCGCAGGGAGATGGAGTTTTCACCTTTGAATATCAGCATCCACATCCTTCGGTGCCAGATGTGAAAGTGAACAACGTGCTTTACACAAAGATTGACCTGCGGCGCTATCGCTTTCCACAGAGGTCGGGCTACCTGTGGGCTACGAACACCCCAGGCAACCGCAATCTGAGGATTGACTACCCCTGGTACAATCCGCTGTGGCCGGAAAGGCTGCCATATCTGGAACGTGGCTACATCAGCATCTACGGTTCGGTTTCCCAGCGTAGAAGGGGTTTTGTGCACAGGAGCTATTTCGATATTGAATGGCCTTCAAACAATAACTGGAACCAGCCCGTCGACCATTGCGGACCTTCCAGTGCGCCTTATGAAGTGGCCCACAACGACCCTGTTTTCGGGTTCCAGCTCACGAACGTGGACTATCCGGGATCTTCAGGTACTGGCACAGGCTACAAGAAAAACTATCATTACGACGACAGATTCTATAGAACCTCGCCCATCGATTTTCCAGAGGTGAACCGCCAGGACGAAACTCCGTTCTCAGCCGTGAACTGGGTTATCAAGCCGCCTCCGGAAAGCTTGTGATAACGCGATCAATGTCATATACATAAGAGGAACGATGAAGAAAGCTAAAACGATCAAATTCAAGGAATCGGTTGGTATCGACATCGGCAGCCACAGCATCAAAGTGGTGCACCTGAAAAGGCTTCACGAAGGCTTTAAGCTGCTGAATTATGAGATCCGGCCCACAGTTCCCCACGGGGTGGAATATGTGCCCAGTGACCTTAGGCCAGACCGCCAC
Organism: Candidatus Cloacimonadota bacterium; assembly: GCA_012522635.1. Classification (NCBI taxonomy): domain Bacteria; kingdom Pseudomonadati; phylum Candidatus Cloacimonadota; species Candidatus Cloacimonadota bacterium. The sequence goes on along the minus strand of JAAYKA010000097.1, from coordinate 9,483 downwards.
GGGCCAATTTTGGTGGAAATCCTGAAAACCCTGCGCATCAACCCCAAAAAAGTCCAGCATCTGGTTACCTCCGTGGGTGGTGACAACACCAGCATCAAGCAGATTAAGACCATCTTCCTGCCTGATGACGAGCTGGAATCCGCACTCTTTTTCGAAGCGAAAAAACACATCCCCATCAGCGGCACAGACATGGTTTTGGATTATCAGGTTATCGATGTGGAAGAGAAAACGAACAACATGAACATTCTGTTGGCTGCGTCGTCCAAAGACCTGATGAACGAACACACGAACTCGCTGATGACGGCAGGATTGGCTCCAAACATCGTGGACATCGATTCGCTGGCGGTGGCAAACAGCTTTGCCCTGAACGCTTTTGTGGAGGAAGGGGTGTATGTGCTTCTGAATCTTGGCGCCCACCGCACAAACATGATTGTCTGGGGTCCAAACGCGAAATTCTTTGCCCGCGACATCCCATTTGGCGGTTACAATTTCACGCGCGACATCATGCGCAAGCGTCAGATGGAATGGGAGGAAGCTGAAAACTACAAGATGGAATGGGGACTGCTGGATGACCCTTCCCGGCAAAGCACCCAAACCATCAGCATGCTTGATATTTCCGAAAAATCCACCGAAGACGCGATTGTGGAAGAACTGCGGCGCTCCCTGCGTTTTTACGTGAAGGAAGCCGGTAACAGCGATTTCCGCAAGCTCTACATTATGGGCGGTTCCGCGAAGCTGAAAGGCCTGCAGGAATATCTGGAGGAAAAGGTGAACATTCCCACCGACACTTTCATGCCCTTCATAAACGTGGAAATGCCGGAAAAATTCGCTGATAAAAAGGACCCGCAGCTCGCTTTGGCAATTGGCCTGGCAATGCGGCTGGAATAAGGACTTGAGTATGACACCAACATTTTATTTCAAAATCAACCTGAACAAATATGGAGAGATCAAGCTCCAAACCGAACGCGAGAACAGGAACTTCCGCAACGCGGTCATCGGTTTTGGCGTGGGCGCTCTCATCATGTTTGCTCTTCTGCTCACTTTCCACAACAGCCTCAAGAAAAAGGCGGAAAACCGCAAACAGTATCTCCGGGAGATAAGTTCGCAGCTTTCCGATTTTGAAGCCAGTGAAGATTTTCTGTCCGTAAATGATGTGACCCGGCTGGCGGATACTTTTAACGACCGCATTTTCTGGACGAAAAAGCTGGAAGCCCTCAGCAGTGAGATTGACCAACAGATAGCGGTGAAAAAATTCCAATACAACAACGGCGTTCTCACCCTCTATGGCATCATCGAGGTGAATCCCCGCGTGCAGGAAGGTGATGTGATTTACAACTTTGTGCAGCGCTTGAGAAGCAATCCGCAGATTAGTGACGATTTTCCTGAAATCAAATCCGGCTCACGCATGCGACAGGTGGCAAAAGACACCGAAATCTTGGAATTCCAGGTGGAATGCAGAACCCAGGGAGCCGATGGACCAGCCAGAGGAGGAGACCAATGAGAGAGAAATACCTCGTTTTCATCCTCGGCATGATTCTGATTTCCGTGCTGTTTTTTGTGTTGGCAGGAAATTCGCTGAAAAAGAACCTGGCCGAAGTGGACAAATACGACAAACAGATTAAAACCACCCTTGAAAAGCTGAACAGCGCCATGATTATGGACCAGCAGCTCAGCCAATTCAGGGAAATCATTGATAATAGCCTCACCAACGAAAGCAAGTTTTCGGTGGACGAGCTGAACGATTTCCAGCTTGTAATCGACCGCATCCGCGAAGACAACAGGATGAAGATGGAAAAGATTTCGGATTCCAACAAGTTTTCCCCGGCCGGTATGATTGAAACCACCTATAACATTGATTTGCAGGGAACCTTCCGCCAGATGGGACAATTCATTTCGGAATTAGAAGGGCTGAACCACATCATCAAATTCAACTATCTGGATGTGAGCCCAATCCCCACTTCCGAGGCGATTGGTCCCGGAGGCGAAAACAACTACCGTATCTCCATGGAAATAACCGTTTTCAAAGTGATTAAGGAGGCCAAATAATGCAATTCCGCTACATAAAAGACCTCGCCATGGCGCTGCTGTTCATAGCCTTGCTCGCCTTCGCGATCAGGCTGGTGACCTACAATGCCAAGGCCTCCAAAATTTCCCCTCAAAGCAAACACAGCAGTGAATCGGTTTCCGACACCCTGCGCAGCAAGATTATGAGCATCGAAAGATCGATTGTGGAAAGAAAAACCACCGTCTTCACGGTTAACCATGACCCCCTGCGCCAGGGCAACATCATCAAAGACAGGTTCGACCTCGCTCAGGAATGGGAAAACGCGCAAAGATTTGCTTTCCGCCCCACTGGCACATACATTGATGAATCATCCGGCAAAAGACTTGTGACGGTTGAATATAACGATAGAATCTACACCGCTGGCGTTGGCGAAGTGATTGAAGGCCGACGCATAGTTTGGATTAACGAGCAAAATGTTGGCGTCTCTTCTGGCGGCAGCACCCAAACCCTAACCATCCAGGCTCGTCCGCAAATGCCTGATTTTTCCCAGGAAGACCGTGTGCGGCAAAACCTGGATCAAAACTACTGATATCATGAAAAAATATAAAGAAGCTGGAGAAAATATGTTGCATGCTTCCCATTCTAAACAATTTAGGACCTGCACTCTGGTTCTGGTCTTCCTGATCGGGATCGCGGCTCTGGGAGCGCAGATCAGCCCTTTGAGAAAACCAGTGACCATGAACAGCGTGGATGAACCCATCTCGTCGGTTTTGAACACGCTGGCACGCCTCAGCGGTACAAACATCGTTTTGGCCACAGACCAAAGCGGCGGCAAAGATAAAGATGAAAAACGCGTAACCGTGAACATTCGCGACGTACCCATCGAAACAGCCGTTTCCCTGGTGGCAAAATCGGCTGGGCTTTCCTACAAAATTTATGGCGACAACACCTTCCTGGTTGGCACCTTGCAAAACATCAACGAATCCGCCGGCCAGAGAAACCACATCATCTATCTGAACAATCTGGATGCCTCAAAACTGAGCGCGGCGCTGGCAAACACGGATGGCTCGGTGATGCCGGTGGAGGGTCAAAACGCCATCATGGTTTATGGCAACACAGACACCTTTGAAAGCATCCGGGATATGGTTCAGCAGATTGACGTGGCTCAAAAACAAATCGAAATCCGGGTGCGGCTCATCGAAGTCAGCCTCACCGATGCCAAAAAGTTTGGCGTGGATTGGAGCCGTCTGAACCATCTGACAACCATCCTGGCAGAAGACCCCGTCAGCTCCAATGGCGGCGGTTTGCCCTTCAACTTCAGCGACCCTGAAGGATACCTGCCCTATGGAAATCCCACAAACTTCGAAATCCTGCCCAACCAACAGGTTTTCCAACGCATCAACGGTTTGAAAGACATTGGTCATTTCAGCCGTCAGCTCACCGCTTTCGACATCACCATCGATTGGCTTTTGGAAAACAACGCCGCGAAATTGCTCACTGATACACGTGTGACCGCTCTCAATGGCAATGAAGCCGAAATCCATATTGGTGAAGTTGTGCCCTTCGTGGTTACAGACAACGACAAGCAAATCCAGGTGGAGCGCGAATCCGTGGGTATCATGCTGACCGTTACGCCCACTGTGAATGAAGCCGGGCTCATCACCGCGCATATTTCTCCTGAAGTTAGCTCGGTGACAGAGCTTGTCGGCGGCTACGTTCCCCGCACCAAGGTGCGCAGAATTTCCTCCACCGTCACCGTTCCAAACGAACACAAGATTGTGGTTGGCGGCCTCCTGAGTTCACAGATTAGCCAAAAGGTGAACAAGCTTCCTCTTTTGGGCGATCTTCCCTTCATCGGCAGGCTTTTCCAGCATCGTCACGAACAGGTGGAAAATTCCGACCTCATCATCGAAATCACACCACGCCTGATTACTGCGGACCAAATCCAGCGCGATCCGGACATCGACAAATATAATATTTCCGGTCAGCCTGAATTGGACGAACGCCTCACCCGCCGCTTAATCAAATATGAAGAAAATGATTGATTTGGGGGATCAAAATGAATAAAATTAAGAATCTTTTACCCCTTCTTTTACTGTTGGCGATTGCATTGCTGGTGTTTTCATCTTGCGACCGCCGCTTGCCTCCACCAACTGGAGGATCCACCACAAACCCCTCCGAAATGCGCAAAATCACAAAGATTGTGGCATCTCCGGATACCATCTATTGTGACAACAACATCACCTTCTCCGATATCAGTGTGACCGTTAAAGATGGAGAAGGCTTTGGTGTGGCAAACCAGCTTGTGAGTTTCCGCACTGATGTGGGAAGCATTATCACCTCCGTGGCCACAGACAGCAGCGGTGTTGCCACCGCCACTTTCTACGACTCTGGCGAAAGAGGTTTGGCAACCATCACCGCTGTGGTGCGCAAATATTCGGAAAAAAACCCGGAACAGGTGGTTTCTGCCGACACTGCCAGGGTTCAGGTTTTCATCGACGACGTGCCCGAAGTGGAATCCGTGACCCTGAATTTCCTTTCTCAGGCAAACCCCTATCCCATGAACGTGATGCAGACCACGGAAATAAATGCCCAAGCCATGAACATTTTGGGCAATCCCGTGCCGGATAACACCTTAATCAGTTTCAACTGCACCATGGGAAGGTTTGTGGACGAAGCCGGCAACGTTTTGGGTGTCTCCATTGTTGCCAAAACTATAAATGGCAGAGCCTACGTGAGATACAATGCGGGAGCTGTTGCCACCACCACACCGGGGGTCGATAATGGTTTCGTGACTGCCAGCATCGGTGACAAGCAAAGCATGCGTGAAGTGCTGGTCCGTCCCGGTAATCCTTTCCAGATTGGACTGCAATCCTTTGTGGAAGTGGGTGGCGAAATGGTTGAGGCAGACACCAGCTTTGTGGCAAGCCAAAACCGCATCTTCATGCGTGCCACGCTGAACGACCCTCATGGAAACCCCTGCCAGATAAAACCCGTGCGTTTTGAAACGAACCTGGGTACCTTCGTGAATACCAGCAACACCTTCACTGTCAACACAGACAACATGGGCGAAGCCCAGGTGCGCTTCACTCCCGGATTGGTGGCTGGAGCCGCAACTATCAAGGCTTTTGCCAATAACGATACACTTCAGACCCAGCTCATTTTCAATGTCACTTCCGACGACATTCACTCCATTTCATTCACCCAGGAAGGCCAGCTTGAGCTCGACGTGGCAAACACCGGTGGAGACGAATCCGCCATCCTGCGCGTGAAACTGAAAGACATCAATGGCAACCTGATTGATTCGCCCCAAAACGTCTATTTCAGAATCATGAACACCAATCCGCCTGCCGGAGCGAACTTGAATAACCAGCCCGTGAGGGACAGCGTTTTGGTTGTATCCACAGGAGGTGAAGCCCAAATCTCGGTGAATGCGGGTACGGAAAGCGGAATCCTGGTGGTTCGCGCTTCCTGCACATCCGCGTCTGGACGCTGGGTGAGGGCAACCAAGGGAAGCATTGTGATAAAATCTGGTCCGCCTCACTCTGTGGTGCCCTTCATTGGAGGGTTCAACACCGGTGAAAACGTGGGTGGTGGTCTCTGGGAAGTTGTTGCGGGAGCTGTGGTTAAAGATATCTATGGCAACCCGGTCAGCAGAGGAACCTCCGTGTTTTTCGAGCTGATAAACAATATCACAAATTGCCAGATTGGAGCCACCGGCTATGTTGGCAACGTGAGTGCCCAGGACGACTCTCTGGGAGGCGTGGCCTACACAACGGTAAACTATTCTGGAAACTATACCTACGATTGGATTACAATCCGAGCCAGCACCGGCGCCATTCAGGGTGAAGGTGTGGATGGATATGCAACTGTCCAGCTTCCTCTGAACGACCCGCGCTTTGAGCTTCAGGCAAACCCATGGTCACTGGTTTATGGAGACACCAGCCCGGATTGGAAATCGACTGATCTCTTTGCTGTGCTTACAGATGGACAAGGACAGCCGGTTGGAAACGCGCCCATCATGCTAATTTCCACCAAAGGACAGTTTGTGGCTGTACCGGGCTACAATAATAACTATCCAGGGGATCCAGCCTGGCGAATAATAACAGACAATGGGAGTTATGGCACCGGAGATTATGCAGGCTGGGCATGGGGGCAAATTCGCTTCCACCGGATTGAAATCCCCGCGGCCGAACCGCCTCCTGTTGAAACGCCTGGGCAAACCAGCGCCAGCATTGTAGCCAGGATTTTGGGAACCAACGTCACGGCTGAAACCAGTGTGGCACTTTACCGTTACTGGACTCCCGGACCTCCTTTCTAAAGCATATTGAAACCCGCGCGGAGGCGGAAAACCCCGTCTCCGCCGGGATATTTTTCCCTTTTTAAGGCCTCGGGGCTTTGAAAATGTTTTAAAAATCCTTAAAGGAAGATATAAATGAACTTTAACCCCCAGTATGCCCGTCTGGGCGAGATTCTTGTCCACGACGGAATTGTGAGTGAAGACCAAATCAAGGAAGCCCTCATCAAGCAGGGAAACTTTGGTCTCAAAATCGGCGAAACCCTGATTAAGCTTGGGCACATCACCGAAACTCAATTGCTTAACGCCCTGAACCTCCAACTGGGCTATGAAGTTGTTCAGGAATCTGAACTTATGGATTTGGATTTGGAGGTGGTTTGTCTGGTGCCAGAGCCCTACGCGAATGAAAACCGCGTGATTGCGCTGCGTGAAGACGCTGATGGCGTCGTGGTTGCAATGGCAGACCCGGACAACCTCACCGTTTTGGACAGCCTCAAAAAGATTCTGGGCAAACATGTAAAACCCAGGCTCATCTCGGATTCCATGCTCCACAGCAGCATCGAAAAATATTACAAAAGCATCCGCACCACCACCCAGGTGGAAGACGCGGTTGGCGGATTCGATTTTGTGACCATGGATGATGAAGACAATGAAATCACCATCGCCGCTGCCTCCGGAGAAGCGGACGCGCCCATCGTGAAGCTGCTCAACCTCATCATCAACGAGGCCATCAAATCCAACGCCACGGACATCCACATCGAGCCGCTGATGAAAAGCACCCGCGTGCGCTATCGCGTGGACGGTGCCCTGCGAGAAGTGATGACCCCGCCCATAGGCATGCACCCCGGCCTCATTTCGCTGGTGAAAGTGATGTCCAAGCTCAATATCGCCGAACGACGCCTTCCTCAGGACGGTCACATTGCGCTGAAAACCAGCATAAAGAGCGTGGACGTCCGTGTTTCCATCACGCCCACCGTGTTGGGGGAAAAAGTTGTGATGCGTCTTCTGGACAAGGGTGAATTTGGCTTTTTGCTCACCACACTCGGCTTCGGAGGCCAGGACATGGATATTTTTTCCCGCATTATCCGCCGGCCTTATGGAATCATCATTGTTTCCGGACCCACCGGCAGCGGAAAATCCACCACCCTCCACGCCGCGCTGAAAGAAATTCTAGATATTGAAACAAACATCATCACCGTGGAAGACCCTGTGGAATATCGTCTTGAAGGCATCACCCAGATTGAAACCAAGGAGCAGATTGGGCTAACCTTCGGTTCCGCTCTTCGTTCCGTTTTGCGTCAAGACCCAGACATCGTTCTCATCGGTGAAATCCGCGACGAAGAAACCGCCGATATCGCCATCAAATTTTCTCTCACGGGACACCTGGTGTTTTCCACTCTGCACGCAAATGACGCGCCTTCAACCGTTACCCGCCTCATCGATATTGGCATCAAGCCCTACCTGGTTGGCTCTTCGCTCAGCCTGGTGATGGCGCAGCGCCTCGTGCGCAAAATCTGCCCCTATTGCATTGCGGATTACAAACCCACCGAACAGGAACTCTCCGACTGCGGCCTCACCGCAGAAGAAGCCGCCAAAATCGATTTTAAAACGGGACGTGGTTGCGTCCATTGCGACAACACCGGCTTTTCCGGAAGAACCGGTATCTTCGAACTGCTGGTGGTGAATCCCGAAATCCGCAGCCTCGTTTATGAAGGCGGAAACCAGGACCTCATCCGTGATGCCGCCCTCCGCTCTGGAATGCGCACTCTGCACGACGCTGCCATGGAAAAAATGATTGCCGGCGTCACCACCATCCGCGAAGTCATCAAGATGACCATCGTTGAATAAGATTAAACAAGGTTAAACCAATGCCGAATTTTGCCTACATCGTCAAAGACGCGAAAGGTGCCAGAATCGAAGGCATCATGAAAGCGGAAACCCTCGATATGGCTGTGGACAAACTGGCCAAGGAAGGCAGCACCATCATCTCCGTGAAAGCGGCTTCCGAAGGCGCCTTCAAGGGAAAGCTTTCCCTGTCAGACAAAATCATGCTCTCCATCTACAAATGGAGAACAGGCGTCTCCCTGAAAACCCTGGTTTTCTTCACCCGCCAGCTTTCCACAATGTTTTCCGCCGGACTCACCATCGAAAAAGCCATCTCAGACCTGGAAAAAGCGGAAAAGAACAAAAAGTTTGCCAAAGTCCTGCGCCAGATTTCAGACGATATCCGCAAGGGATATTCGCTCTCCGAGGCGATGGAACAGCACCCCGGCGTTTTCAATCCGCTCTACATCGCGCTGGTGACCGCGGGTGAAGTTTCCGGAACCCTCCACACCATTTTGGATGAACTTTCCGACTATCTGGAAAAAATGGAGGACACCCGCCGCAAAGTGCGTTCCGCCATGGCATATCCGATTTTCATCGTGGTGTTTCTGGTCATTGTGGTTTGGTTCCTTTTCTACTACGTGGTGCCCATGTTTGCCAATGTCTATGAAGGCTTTGATGCCGAATTGCCTGGCCCCACCAAGGTTGCCATTGGCATCAGCCATTTCGTCACAAACAACGCCTTCCTTGCCATACTCATGCTTCTGGGGCTGGTTGTGGCGGTTTGGATTATAAACCTCACAGACCGCGGACGTTACGTCTGGGATACCATCAAGCTCAAGGCGCCCGTTTTTGGCAGCGTGACCACAAACTCCATCATGAGCAAATTTGCCCGCACCTTCTCCATTCTCATGACCGCGGGTGTGCCCATTATGGACACCATGGAACTCACTGAAAACGTTGTTCAAAACGCCGTTATCGAAGGCGGAATCCGCCGTGCCAGAGTGATGGTGAAAGAAGGCTATGGCGTGGCAAACGCTTTTCGCCGCACCGGACTTTTCCCACCCACATTGCTGCAAATGATTGGCACTGGTGAAGAAACCGGTGACATGGACAAACTGCTGGGCAAAGCCGCTCAATTCTATGAAAAATTGGTGGATGCCGTGATTGAACGCCTCACATCGCTGATTGAACCGCTGCTCATCATTTTGATGGCGGGTGTGGTTGGCGGAATCATTATCGTTGTCTATCTGCCCATCTTCAGCCTGGGTGAAGCGATGAGCCAGGGCTTGCGCTAAAAACCTGATCCCCAATGGGAGTCATGATATACTCAGAGCCGGGTTCGCCCGGCTTTTTT